>JBNJDC010000242.1:0-2505 GCA_051744565.1 bacterium | reverse complement strand
AAAAATAATCCCGGGCCAGATCACTACAATAACGGTAAGCGTCCGGTTCCCCCAGCCATTCAAACTAAAAACATACGTAGCTGTTTAGATCTCATCGCGGTAATTAAAATCAGCAATAACCGGGAAAATAAATATGGTAACCCCAAGGGCAATTAGAGTTGAAGTTTACTCTTTAACGGGAAGCGAAACGAGATGGTACTTTTCTTCTGTGCCGTCTACTGTCCGCAGACGGAGTTGTTCCTCTTCCTCTTGAACTTCCAATTTTCCGCCAAGATCTAAATTTTCTTCTTCCATTAACCCGGTATAGAAGGTACCTCCCCGGCCAATGTATTCCATAACCTGGGAAACCGGAAGTTCCAGGGATTGATCGCGGAGGACACCCTTTTCAACCACTCGCCCTTCCAATGCCTTTAACTGACCACTTTCATCCTTTACACGACTGACAATAACAAAATCAATTTCCATCAGTTCTTTCATATTTTTACCTCCCTAGCTGGTTTAAAGTTAAAATTAAAAGACTGAACACCGGCCAAAATTGACAATAAAAGGCTACAACTGAAGAAACTACTCGGGGTATTCTCAGTCCCGGAAGCGCTGGTCCAGTTCTCTTCGGCGCAGGCGGACCGACTCCGGCGTAATTTCCGCCAGTTCTTGGTCGTTTATCCAGTCCAGGGCAAATTCTATATCAACTTCCGTATGTGGTTCAAGCTGGACGGCATCGTCTGAACCGGCGGCCCGAAAATTTGTCAGCTGCTTCTGCTTGGTTACATTAACGTCCAGGTTTGCCGGACGTGAATGCTCCCCGACGATCATTCCTTCGTAACATTCGGTGCCCGGCGGAATAAATAGCCGGCCCCGGGCCTGTAGTTTTTCAAGGGCGTAGGGAGTAGCTTCCCCACCCCGGTCAGCAATCAAAGCTCCCGAGTTGCGCCGGTTTATTTCCCCGGTCTTTGGCCGGTAACTATCAAACCTGGAGGTGATGATTCCTTCGCCCCGGGTATCGGTCTGAAATTCGGAGCGATAGCCGATCATTCCCCGGGTGGGAACCTTAAATTTTAAGCGGACGCGGTTGCTGCCGATTGACTTGTATTCAACCATTTCTCCCTGCCGGGCGCCAAGTTTTTCAGTTACCGCCCCGACAAAAGTTTCCGGCAGATCAATCACAACCAGCTCCACCGGCTCCTCCTCTCGACCGTTGTTTTCCCGGATTAAAACCCGGGGAGTACCAACTATCAACTCGTAACCTTCCCGGCGCATTTTTTCAATAATTACCGCCAGCTGCAGCTGTCCCCGGCCCTTCAAAATCCAGCAATCTGATCTTTCGGTCTCCTCAAGGTTTATAGCGACGTTGTTGCGGTCCTCGCGGCGCAATCTCTCGAGCAGTTTACGGCCGGTAACAAATTCTCCCTCCCGGGCGGCAAACGGACCATCGTTGGCCTGGACAGAAATACTCACCGTGGGATTTTCAACACTTATCCGGGGCAGGGCAACGGGATTTTCAATACCCGCGACGGTATCTCCAATTTCAATCCCGGACATTCCGGCAACAGCCACAATTTCACCGGCCTCCGCCTTCTCCACCGAACGTTTTCCCAGGCCCTCGTAAATAAAAAGCTCGGTTACTTCAGTGGTAAAAGAACCATCCGCCTGGAGAATACATACCTCTTCCCCCTTTTCAATCCGGCCCGACTCTATTCTTCCCAGGGCCAGCCGGCCCAGGTAATCGTCGTAACCAAGATCGGAGACCATCAACTGCAGATTATCTGTTCCTCCGATTTCCGGCGGGGAAACATGCTCAACAATAGCCTCAAAAAGTAATTCCAAATCCTCGCCCTCATCTTCCGGGTCCGCCACCGCAAAGCCCTCGACGGCAACAGTATAGAGGATGGGAAAGTCAAGCTGTTGCTCGCTGGCTCCCAGTTCCATAAACAGCTCGAAAACTTCATCCACAACCTCGCTCACCCGGGCGTCGGAACGGTCAATTTTATTAATACAGAGGATAATATCCAGCTCCTGGTCAATCGCCCGCTGGAGAACAAACCGGGTCTGGGGCAGCGGCCCCTCGCTGGCATCAACTAAAAGTAACGCCCCCTCCGCCATGTTCAAGACCCGCTCGACCTCACCACCAAAATCACTGTGGCCGGGAGTGTCGATAACATTTATCTTAGTATCCCCGTACTTCAGGGCACAGTTCTTGGACGCGATGGTAATTCCCCGTTCTTTTTCCTGGTCGAGCGTATCAAGAATTCGTTCGTCCACTTCCTCATTTTTTCGAAATACTCCGCTCTGGCGGAGTAGATGATCAACCAGGGTAGTTTTCCCGTGGTCAACATGAGCAACTATGGCAACATTTCTAATATCACTTTGGACAGACAAAATACATACATCCCTTCTTTAAAAATTTATACCTAAATTGTGCGATTCTTATGCTTAATCAGGAGATAACATAATTCTCTGTCTCATTCTCGCAGCCCTCCAGGCTGCTCTGAGGAATGTATATCCCAA
>JBNJDC010000241.1:0-2506 GCA_051744565.1 bacterium | reverse complement strand
TCACTCTGTAAATATAATTAATAACCTCTGGTGGCTAAAAATGGCTGATTTTACTGCTACTTACGTCTTTGAAAAAGGAATTGACCTGCTGGCAGAACAGGGATTGGACATGGTGTTCATAACTGATCAGGAAGGGGAAATAAAGTGGGTTAACAGGCGCTTTGAAAAGGTGACCGGCTACAGTGCTAAGGAAGCCGTGGGGGAAAATCCTCGTCTGTTAAATTCAGGTTATCAACCGGAGACGTTTTATGAGAATTTATGGAACACAATTAAAGCAGGTGAACGCTGGCGGGGGACTTTTTGCAATCAGAAGAAAGACGGCAATTTATTCTGGACCGATTCGGTTATTATACCGGTGAACGATGATAACGGTGAAATAGTTGCTTTTGCTTCCGCCCACCAGGATGTGACTGACTCTTATCGGCTTCGCGAACGTCTGCAGGCAACTGTCCAGAGTTCGCTGACGGGGATTATGACGATAACGGAAGCCGGGATTGTGGAAAACGTGAATCCTTCCGCCAGTGAAACGTTTGGCTATCGCCCCCGGGAAATAATCGGGAAATCAGTTGAGCAAATTTTTCCCGCAGCTGATTTTATAGAAGGCCTGGAAAGTTTTGTGGAAGAGGGCGATTTGAGAATAATAGGCCGGCGGATGGAAAAACAGGCCCGGCGGGCGGATGGTTCGACTTTTCCCGCCCAGGTGGAACTTAACGACATTCAAACTGCAGAGGGAATTAAGTTTATCTGCATGGTGATTGATGTTTCAGCCCAGGTTGAATACCGTCAAAAACTGGAAGAAGCAAACGAAAAACTGGCGGAGAAAAATAAATACCTTGAACGGTTGACTATTATAGATCCGCTGACCGAGATCCCCAACCGTCGTCGGTTTGAGGAAAAACTTAATGAGGAGTGGGAACGTTGTCAGCGGGAATCTCAGCCTCTGGGGGTTATTATCCTGGACATTGATGATTTTAAGGATTATAACGATCATTACGGGCATCCGGCCGGCGATAGGTGCTTGAAGCAGGTGGCCGGTATTCTCAAGGACGAAATAAAGCGGTCAATAGATATAGTGGCTCGCTATGGAGGGGAAGAGTTTGCAGCAATTCTGCCGGACACCGCTTTGGAGGATTGCAGTCAGCTGGCAGAAAACATCTGTCGGGCTGTTGAAAATAAACAGATTGAACATGAAAAAACTTCTTGTGGGGTTGTGACGGTCAGCGTTGGTGTTACCGCGGCGGTTCCCGACCGGGCGGAAAATGAATGGGAACTTGTTGATAAGGCGGATAAAGCCCTGTACCGGGCCAAACAGAAGGGGAAAAATAGAGTAGAAACTGCGTCAGTATAACTTCATTATAAAAATGAGGTGTCAAAGATGAGTGGTGAACTTTACGAGATCGCCCTGGAAAACGAGGCGGAGGGAACCCCCTACGCCCTGGTAACGGTAATTGATACGGCTGCTTCCTCCCCGCGAAATACGGGGGCAAAGATGATAGTTTACGAAGACGGGGAGATTGAAGGAACGATCGGCGGGGGGGCCCTGGAGGCCAATGTAATGGAGGAAGCTGTTGAAGCACTTGAAGAGGGGCAGAGCCGTAAGCTCGAGTACACCCTTGAACCGGAAGACCTGGGTATGTATTGCGGGGGGGCGGTTGAACTTTTTATTGATGTTTACACCAGAGATTTTCATCTTGTCCAGTTTGGTGGCGGGCACGTCGGGGAAGCGGTGGCCCGGGTGGCTGAACTTACCGGGCGTTCCTATACTATAGTGGACGATCGAGAAAAATTTGCCAATCGAGATAAATATCCCGGGGCTTCCCGAGTTCTCTGCACTGATTTTGAGGGTTGTTTTGAAGATTTGAATGTTGATGAAAACACTTATCTTTCCATTATTACCCGGGGACATTCCGCGGACGGAGTGGTCCTCAAGCAGGCTCTCCAGACGGATGCTTGCTATATCGGGATGATTGGTTCGGAAAGTAAAATACGCCGCCTCTGCGGGGAAATAGAGGAGGAGATTGGAGAAAATCCGCTGGATGAGGATAGAGTTTATGCCCCGATCGGTTTAAAGCTGGGAACTTCCCGCCCCGGGGATATTGCCGTTTCACTGTGGAGCGAAATTTTGAAATTACATACCGGTGGAAATGCCGAGCATATGCGAATTCAATCCGGTTGAAACCATGAAAAAATTTAGCCCCAAGGAAGATGAACGGTCCACTCATACTTTCAATCACCGCCGGCACAAGAAACTTACTGACAGGGAACGTTTTGAAAAGTTTGAATTGCAGGACTATATTGATTCCCTCCCCTTGAAACCGGGAGAAAAAGTCCTGGATTTAGGAACCGGTCCGGGAGCCCTCCTGGAACTTATTGATTCAAAGGTGGGGGGAACAGGAAATATTGCGGCGGCCGATATTTCCCTGCCCATGCTAAAAAATATTGAGCCCGGCGAAACTGAAGCCGGTCTTTTACCGGTCTGCGTTGAGGAAAAGCGGCTACCGTTTGA
>JBNJDC010000240.1:0-2512 GCA_051744565.1 bacterium | reverse complement strand
TTTATGGGAACGGCGCCCTTCGGATTTCCCGTGATGAGGGTTTTAAAAGAACATGAAAGTGTTGAAGTGGCAGGGGTTTTTACTCAGCCTGATCGTCGTCGCGGCCGGGGGCAAAAAAATTCCACTCCCCCGGTGGGAGAATTTGCCCGCGAGCTTGAGCTTCCTCTTTATCAACCTGAAGATATTAACGAGGAAGGGCTGTGTTTGCTGGATGAACTGGGAAAAATTGACCTGGGAATTGTAGTTGCTTACGGTCAGTTTCTGGATCGGGAACTGTTTACTTATCCTGAATATGACACATATAATTTTCATGCCAGCTTACTCCCGCGCTGGCGGGGAGCGGCGCCAATTCGCCATACTTTGCTGGCCGGTGATGAAGAAACCGGAGTTAGTGTTTTTAAACTGGAGGAAGGAATGGATACCGGCCCGGTCTGTCAGCAGGTACGAACTACTGTTCAACCCGGTGAAACCTATGGTGAGCTTTACGAACGTCTTAGCAGGTTAAATGTGGGAGCCCTGGAACTGCTGCTGGCTGAACTTGCTGAAGATACACTTGATTGTGAACCCCAAACCGGAGAACCCACTTATGCGCCGATGATTAAATCAAAAGACGCCCGGTTGGACTTCAATCAATCCGCAGAAAGTGTTCACCGGCATATATGTGCTTTTGCCCCCGATCCGGGGGCATTTACGTTTTTGGGTGAAGATAGATTAAAAATTTATCGAAGTAAAATTGTTGCGGAATCAGGCCCACCGGGAGAAGTGCTCCAATGTGAGGATGATTTTATTGTTGCCTGTGCCGAAAAAAGTCTGGCGTTACTTGAAGTTCAACTCGCCGGTTCCCGGCAAATGGAAATTTCAGATTTTCTGGCTGGCCGCCAGGATATTAACAAAGGTATGACTCTTGGGGAGTAATTGAAATGAACTGGCTGGATATTCTAATTGCTGTAATCTTATTCTTTAGTACTTTCTGGAGCTTTCGCCAGGGGTTTATACTTGAACTTTTTTATTTTTTGGCCCTTGTAGGGGGGTTATTCTTTTCCTTCTTGTTTTATCCTTATCTTTCTCCCTTTCTGGAAAGTCTGCTGGGCGGGGCGGATATCGGGGCCACGGTGGCCTTTTTCTTTTCGTTTGTTCTTTTCGGGGGGGGATTGGTATTGCTGGGCCTTTTTATTCATAAATTTATTTACCTGATTCGGTTGGGCTTCCTGGATCGTCTGCTGGGAGCCCTGTTTGGATTTTTAAAAGCCGGCCTGGGAATTGCGGTAGTTCTGGTGATGATCGTTGCCATTGAGGGGAAACCGGCCCCGGATTACCTGGATGATTCTTATTTTGCTCGACCAATAGTTTATATTTCAACCGGAACAATGAATAAAATACCGCTTGTATTTGATGAATTTAAAGAAGATTACGGAAAACGGGCCGAAGAATGGCTGCGGTCATTTGAAAATTTAGACGGTTGACAGCTGGCTGGGTTGACGTCTGGCCTTTTGCTGTTAAAATTCCTTACTTTTAAAAATAACTGGATAACGGGTAAAAGTCATGGGTTTTGATTATAAAGCAAAAGCACGCGAAGCAGTTGAAGCCGGCGAGCTTGACGGGGCTGTGGCCCAGCTGAAGAAAGCTTTAAGTGAAAATCCATACTGGGGGGAAGGACATCGATTGCTGGGAGATATTTACCTGTTTAAACTGGAGCATTATTCCTATGCCCTGGTGGAATACCGGAAATTGCGGCGGGTCAGTGATGAGGTTGATTCTCTTGACCGCTTAAAGCTGGCCTGGGCTTATCACAGGCGAGATTTTGAGGATAAAGCGGCTCGTATTCTCCAGGATATTGATAAAAATACCCTTCCGGAATCTACCGGGATCATGGGCGAAACATTTGATGTTTTTGAAGTATTTGAAAAATTAAATAAAGAAACAACCGATAAACTTCAGGAAAGCAATGAAAAGTATTTTAAAAAATATAGCCGCCAGGGTCGGGAATATATGCACGCCGGGAATTTTTATCGGGCTGAAAAAAATTTTAAGAAGGCCCTTGATTATTCTGATTCAGCCCGGGCTCGATTGGATCTTGCTCGTTGCCAGGTGCAGCGGGTCAAGTTCCCGCGGGCTATTGAAAATTTAAAAATGTTGCGCAGCAGAGATCAATTCCGGGCGGAAGCCGAAGAGTTACTTGATGAAATTTATGAACGGCTCGGCTTGCCCGTCCAGTATTCGGAAAAATCGGAAAATGAGTCGATAGACGTTCGTGAGGATTATAAAACAGGTTAACAAGCAATTTATAATAGGTTTGAAATTTTTTTATGGAGTGATGATTCAATGGTTTTTAAAGAGGAACCCTTTTTGTTTACATCGGAATCGGTGACTGAAGGTCATCCCGATAAAATGGCGGATCAGATCAGTGATGCTGTCCTGGACGCCTGTTTTGAAGAAGACCCCCACAGCCGGGTGGCCTGTGAAACTTCCGTTTCAACCGGCTTGGCCCTGCTCACCGGGGAAATAACCACGG
>JBNJDC010000239.1:0-2544 GCA_051744565.1 bacterium | reverse complement strand
CGGATATCAAGACCACCGTTAACTTTTTTAGCAATTCCCAGCAATTTTATCCGGTAACCCAGTCGACGGGCATCATCAATAATTTCCGGACTAATGTCAGTTATACCTTCACAGTAAATATTCTCCAGGGGGACGCGGCTGCCAAAAGCCAGAGCAGCTATAATCGCCAGCTTGTGGGCACTGTCGTCTCCCTCAATATCATAAGTAGGATCCGCCTCCGCATAGCCCCTATCTTTGGCCAGCTCAAGAGCGGTGGAAAACTTTTGTCCATCGTTTTCCATCCGGCTCAAAACATAGTTGGCCGTCCCGTTAATAATTCCATAAATCTCGGTGAAGTCAGCACTTACAAACGATTTTTGAATCGTGCGCACGACGGGAATACTTCCGCCAACACTTGCTTCAAACCTGATTCTACTCCCGTTATTTTCAGCAATATTAAAGATTTCTTCGCCATTTTTGGCCAGAAGTTCCTTGTTGGCAGTAACAACATCCAGCCCGGCTTCCAGAGCTTTTTCTATTGCCCGGCGGGCCACCCCCACCCCTCCAATAAGTTCCACAAAGACGTCCGGTTTTTCTTCCTCAAGCAGAGTGAGAACATCTTCATAATGGGCCACATTTTCAAACATATCCTCAAAGCCCTCGGGGAGTTCCGGTTCAGCCACAGAGGTAAGTTCCAATTCAATACCGGACCTATTTTTCAATTCCCCGGACTTTGATAGCAAACCTTCCACAACTTCACTTCCAACAGTTCCCAGGCCGGCTATTGCAACTTGTTTCGCGTTATTCAATGTTTAATCCCCCCGGAATTTAAAAATCAAAATGAGTCAAGCGAACAAATCTCTGGTAGCGCTCATCCAGGTCCCAGTCTTCAAGCTCCAGAAGTCCCTGCAGTCCAAAATGCTCCACGGTGAAAGAAGCAATAATATTCCCATGCACCAGGGATTCCTTAAGCGCTTGAAAGTCATTCTCCTCATTCTGAGCCATGTAGCCCATGAAACCACCGCCAAAACTATCGCCGGCACCGGTGGGATCTTTTACCAGCCCAACGGGAAAACCGGGAAGAATAAACTGCCAGTCCCGGCCAACCATAAAAACACCGTGTTCACCTTTCTTAATAATAACTACCGAGGGCCCGCGAGAAAGCAGATCCCGCGCCGCATGAATCAGGTTATCTTCCCCGGTCATAAGACGAGCTTCACTATCATTAAGAAAGAAAAAATCCACCTGTTCCAGGACCTCGCCCAAAGCGTCGGGTTTGCCTTCAATCCAGAAATTCATAGTATCACAGGCCACAATCCGCGGACTGTTAATCTGCTCGAGAACCGAAAGCTGAATTTCAGGGTCAATATTTCCCAGGAAGACATAAGGTGTATTCCTGTATTCATCGGGGAGGGTCGGATCAAATTCGGCAAATACATTTAACTGGGTATCATCCGTTCTTGCCTCAAGGTCGGTCTCATAATGACCTTTCCAGCGAAAAGTTTCTTTTCCCTCTTTAATCTGTAAACCTTCCAGGTCCACATTCCTTTCTTCCATTTTTCCCAGGAGCTGGCTGTCAAAATCATCTCCCACCACTCCAACAAGATTTACCGGCGCAAATTCACTGGCGGCAAGACTAAAATAGGTTGCCGCCCCCCCCGGCTCGTCTTCAACTTCCCCGTGCGGAGTTTTAATGGAATCAAAAGCAAGCGAACCAACAACAAGTACTTCAGACATCTGTGTTCTCTCCTTTTCCAATTGATGATTTTTAAAAAATTTATCCGAATAATTTACGACCAAATAACTATAGTGAAAAATTTATAAAATTAAATTATTTCTAAATATTTCTAATCAAAAGTACAAACCTCCCGGTCAAAACAGAAGGAGAAATTTTAATATATACTGACAAATCAAGCAGGTATGAGAATTAACCTACCAGGACAAAAAAATGAAAACAGTCTAAAATTACTCCCGTTCCACCTGGCTGATCCAGTAATCGTTTAATTCGCCGTCTTCAACCATTTGTTCCGCATACTGGCGAGCATCACGGCGGGTAGGAAATTCTCCCACCCGGACACGATACCATTTCTGGTCATTAATTGATGCCTCTCGAACAGCAGCGGAATGACCCATCCCCCGGTATTCTTCCCGGGCTCTTTCAGCATTTTCCCGCTTCTTGGAGGAAGCAGCCTGTATAGTGTAAAATATTTCCAATTCTTCCTCATCAGAGGTATCGTCACCTTCATCGGCAGTTTCATCAGCATCTACAGCTTCTTCCGCCTGATCGGCCGGCTCTTCCGCCTGCTCAGGCGACTCCTCTGTTTTTTCCTCCCGGGAACGATCTTCCTCCGGTTGCTCAGCTTGTTCCCCTTCTTTTTGTTCATCTTCTTTTTTAGTTTCATCACTTTCCGGTTCTTCCTCGGTTACTGTCGGTGGTTCATCAATTAATCCCAGTTCTTCTTCCGTATAAGGATCAGGCCCGCCCTCTTCTTCAGTCTTTTCCTGGTCCTCGGCAGTAGATTCGCCGGCCTCAGCCTGTTCCGTATCTCCTTCAGCTAACAGTTC
>JBNJDC010000238.1:0-2602 GCA_051744565.1 bacterium | reverse complement strand
TAATGATCATCTGTCATTTTGTGTCTCTCCTTATAAATATACTTATACCTATTCAAATTTAACGAGAAAAATCACTTGTGTCAATTTTAATACGGCCGAACAAAATTTTACATAAAAAAACCGCCGCTTCCGGGGGATGGGAAGCGGCGGTTTTTGTTTAAAAGGCGGGATAAAAAACTAAATTATTTTTCTATTCTTCGTTCTTTTCCTCAGCGCTTACAAAATCACTGAGATTTTTACTGCGGGAAGGATGACGCAGTTTTTCAAGTGCCTTGTTCTCAATCTGGCGAATACGCTCCCGCGTCACCTTGAACATGTTGCCAACCTCTTCCAGGGTCCTCTCGTAGCCGTCGTCAAGGCCAAACCTGAGCCGGATAACCTGCTCCTCGCGCCAGTCGATACTTTTCAGCACATCCTCGAGTTGATCTTTAAGCAGTTCGTTCGTAGTGTTTTTCATCGGCGATTCTAGCTTTTTATCCTTGACGAAATCACCCAGGCTGCTCTCACCGTCGTCGCCAATGGGAGTTTCCAGGGATATTGGATCCTGGGAAATCTTGAGAATATTTTTCACACGCTCAACGTCCCAGTTAAGAGCCTTGGCAATCTCCTCGGGCTGGGGATCGCGGTTATTTTTCTGGACAAGCTCCCGGGCCACCCGCAGGACCTTGTTAATCTGCTCAACCATGTGGACGGGAACACGTATTGTTCGCGACTGGTCGGCGATCGCCCGGGTGATAGCCTGGCGTATCCACCAGGTGGCGTAGGTGGAAAATTTGAACCCTTTCCGGTATTCAAATTTATCCACCGCTTTTGTCAGGCCAATATTTCCCTCCTGGATAAGATCCAGAAAGGAGAGTCCCCGGTTGGTGTAACGCTTGGCAATGCTGACAACCAGCCGCAGGTTGCTGGAGACCATCTTGTTGTGATACTTGCGCATCCGGTTTTCAGCAAGTTTTATCTTGTGATAAACTCGCCGCAGCTCCTCCTGGTTCTGGAGGAAATCTCCTGCTTTCTCTTCAACTTCCTCCCGGCGCCGGGTTAACTTCCGGGCAAAACGACGTATACTCTGCCAGCGATATTTGCTCCTTTTTTTCCATTCATCGCGTGCTTCTTCATCCGCCCGCAGGCGCTCATACAACTCAAGCAGTTGATTCGGGCCACGATTCAGCCGGCTACGTACTTTATTTTCAAAATCTCGCAGTTCATCAAGAGCTTCAACTGCCTCTTTTACTTCATCAGCCCAGGAAAAAGCAAGATCGCGGTTAATTTCCACTTCTTCAAAGGCATCAAACATTTTTTGACGAATATCACGCAGTTCCTCCCGCAGCTCTTCTTCCTCGCCTTCTTCAGCCTCTTTAATTTGATTGTACAGCTTTTCAAACTTGGAACGGTATTGGATCAGCCGGTTACGAGCGGTACTGATCTTGTCAAACCAGTATTCAACATCGTCCTCTTCAAGCCGCTCGGTCTTTTTCACCTGGACAATCTTTTTCAAACTAATTTCCCGGTCAAGGACCTCTTTAGCCCGGTCGATAAACCGCTGGGCGGCAAAATAAGTGCCAAGAACAGCCTCCATTACCCGGTTACGACCAAGTTCAATCTGTTTTGAAATCTGAACCTCTTCCTCGGAAGTAAGCAGCTCGTGGTTACCGATTTCCTGGAGGTAGAGACGGACCGGATCGGTCAAACCATCCTCAACCCCTGTCTCGTCCTTTTCCAGCAGTCCCAGCTCATCCGCAAAATTATGGCCGGTATCCTCACCTTTGATCTCAATACCACGATCCATAAGGTAATGAATAATTTTATCCACGTACCCTGTTTCGGTATATTCGTCGGCTAAAATTTCATTAATTTCGGTATAGGTGATGCTGTCCGTCGAATCGGCCAGCTCAAGGATCTCTTCCATACCGTCAATTTCACGTACCTCTTCATCTACCTGTGACATATTATTATGCCTCCTCTAATCAGGTATCTATGTCTATGTTGTCCTGTTCCTGTTTCTTCATTTCCATGGCCTGTTTAAGTAGTGCTTTTTCAGCTTCATCCATCTCGCCGGAAGTTCGACTGCTCCCCTGCCGGCCCAGTTCCCGGGCCAGACGGGCGCGTTCCCGGCGCACAGAGACATTACAAACCATATCCGCAACTTTTACCGGATCAATACCTGCGGCAAATTTGAATTTATCGTCATGAGTTAATAACTCAGCAAGATATGATTTATACTCACCGGGGATAGTTTCCAGCCAGTCCTGCGGGGTAAAATCCCTGTCCCCGTTTTTTATTTCTATCAGCGCCTCCATTAATACTTTACTGTACTTATCCTGAAAGTCCTTCTTTGAAATTTTTTCCATCGCTTCTTCAAACTGTTCGGGGGCGGCCGCCAGGCTGCGGAAAAATATCTCTTCCACGTTCTGGCCGGTCTGGTTCTTAATCTTTGACCCCAGGGAAGAATTTTTGCCCGAAACAGACTGATCCAGGACACTGTATATAAGTTCTTCATCCACTGCCAGCTGTTCGGCCAGCCACCTGATCCGTTCCTGTTTTTTTACCCTGCCCTGCAGGTTATTAATCAGGGGCACCACTTCTTCCAGGACGCTTTCCTTGC
>JBNJDC010000237.1:0-2657 GCA_051744565.1 bacterium | reverse complement strand
TTTTATTACACGGGGCCGATTCCCATCGGCCAGTTTTATGCCGAGGAGCGGAACAGTATCGGTTTTTATATAAAATTTAACCCCCGTGCTTATTGTCCCACCACTGGCTAAAAAATTATCAATCCCCGCTACTACCGGTTTTTGAGCCGGGAGCCAGTTAATTAAACTATTGTTTTTTTATATTTAAACCTTCCAGCTGCAGCATAGTTTTTAGATCAGAAATAGCGCGGAACCTCCCACGTTTCAAGGTGAATATTTTTATTGTTTACAACTTCTGGCCGGTTGTATATACTGTTTTACATCTTGCGGACTCGGGAGTCCGGTGACAATGGATACTGATTGCTGTCGAACTGAAGAAAAAATAAACAGGCGTATAAGACAGGCGGCTATAGAAGAATTTTCCCGCCAGGGTTATCACCAGGCTGCAGTTGATGATATTGCTGACAGTGCCGGGGTGGGAAAAGGGACGGTTTACCGTCACTATGGAAATAAACAGCAACTTTTTTTAAATATTATTTGCTCGGGGGCCCGTGACCTTCAGCAGCGGATAAAAAAGTGCAAGGTTAATAAGGCGACAATGACTGAAAATTTAAAAAGTATTGTCGCGGTTAACATGGAATTGTTCCGGGAGTCAAAAGAGCTAATAAGCCTGATCGTCCGCGAGGGATTTCAGGGACTGGTCGATAATCAACCGCAGTTTACGGAAGTAATTCTCGAAATAATAAAAGAAATAGAGGAAGTTTTTAAGCAGGGACAAGAAAATGGTGAGTTGAAGGACAGGTTTGATAGTTCCCGGCTGGCCAATTTGTTTCTGGGTCAACTATGGTCTGTCGCGCGCGCCGGGATTGTTCTTGAGGAGGAAGTTAACTCGGTGGAGAAAAATTATGAAGTCACGCTCGATATATTTTTAGAGGGTATTAAAATCAACGGAGTGAAATAGAATGATAACTTCAGCAAGCAAATGGAAAATCGGGAGCAGTTTGCTAATTGTCGGGTTAATTCTAATTTTTATCAGTAGTCCGGTTCAGGCGCAGTTAACGCTCCAGGAAGCTTATGAACTGGCATTGGAAAACAGTGATCAGATAAAGATTTCAAGGGAAAATATCCGTCAGAGTAAAGCCGATCAGTCGATGGTCTCTTCCGGGTTGTGGCCCCAGGTTAATTTACAGGCGAGCAAGATTCGTCAGAAGGAAATTGAAGCAACTCCCGGGGGTGCGCCGGGCACGCCGGAGGATGACTATACTTACGGTGTTCAGCTGAACCAGTACCTTTTTCAGGGCGGGAAACGTTATTTTGAAAGCAGTGCGGCCCAGTGGCAGGTGGAAGCTTCTGAGGCTGAAGATTACCGTCGTCGCCAGCGGGTGCTTTTTAGCGTGGCCCGAAATTATTACGAAGTTTTACTGGCTCGTCGCAAGACGGAGATTGCCCGCAGTGTTCTTCAGCGGGCCCAGAATCAACTTCAGCGGGCCCGGGGCCGGTTCGAAGTGGGGGAGATAACTCGCACCGGTGTCTTGCGCGCCCGGGTCCAGGTGGCGAAAGCGGAAGAACAACTCCAACGGGCCAAAAATAGCCGGAGGATTGCCCGGGATCAGCTGACCCTGGCGATGGGAATTGATAAGCTTCAGGAGGATGTAAAAGATATAGAAGAAAAAGAAGCCGTTGATGAACCGGTGGATGAATATTATCAGCTTGCTTTCAACAATCGGCGTGATCTGCAGGCAGTGCAAAAAACGGAAAAAGCACTGGCAGAACGGTTGAAATCAGAGCAGGCAAATTATTCCCCGCGCGTGGGTCTGGAGGGGAGTTATGATTACCAGGATGAAGGGAGGGTGGGGGATGAAGAGGAATTCTGGCAGGTGATGCTGCAGGCCTCATACCCTCTATTTACCGGCTGGAGAGAGACAGCTCAAATTAACAAGGTGCGCAGTACTTTTGATCAGGCAACAGCTCGCCTCGAAGAAAAACGCAGAAGTGTTAAAATTGACGTACGCAGCGCTTTTCTGGAGATGCAGACGGAGGAAAAAGTTATTAGTTCGGCCCGCGACCAGGTGGAGGCGGCCCGCAAAAATTATGAAGAAATTGTTGCCCGGTTTGAAGAGGGACTTGTCACTTCCCTGGACGTGAGTGATGCGCACGATGCTTTAAGCCAGGCCGAACAATCGCTGGCAGCCAGTTATTATCAGCAGCAGTTAAATATTTTGCGTTTAAAACTGGCGGCCGGGGTATATAAACAAGAGCTGTTAAATCAGTAAATAACATTTGCCGCAGAGGAGATTGAAAATGACTCAATTAAAGTCATCAAAATTTAGGTATATTTTGTTAATACTTGTAGGCTGGAGTTTGATCATTTTTCCAGGCTGTGCTCCGGAAGAAAAAAAACAGGAAGAGGGTTCAGATCGAGCCCCCGTTTCTGTATTTAACGCAAAAAAAGAGTCAATCAGGGAGACAGTCACCGAGGTGGGAGAACTGGAAGCTACGGATCGAATTCATATTCGGGCTCGCACAGAAGGGGAAATTCTGAGCAGTAATTTTGAAGAGGGCAGTTATGTGGCAGAAGGCGAAAAGTTGTTTGCCCTGGAGGATGAACTGCAAAAACGGGAGGTTCAAAGTCGGCGTCAGGCGCTTGAGGAAGTAAAAACAAGCCTTCAAAATGCTCG
>JBNJDC010000236.1:0-2710 GCA_051744565.1 bacterium | reverse complement strand
AGCCTTTTATCTGGCGGCGGATATTTTTAACAAATTGTTGTTTTGCCTTTTTATCCGGGGAATTGCCCAGCTTCTCGCACAGCCGCTCGACAAGCTGTTGTTCGGGAGGTTCAAACGCAACTTTCAGGATAACTCGCCGGACAAATTCTTTAGCCGGCAGTGAGTAATCCTCCGCGGATAAACCGGTTCCAGCCCGCGTGTATTTATAGCCTTCATTGTCTAAAATACAGTGCCATTTCAAAAAGGCGTTTTTGGGGAATAAATTCTTTTCTTCCTGTTCAATATCATCGCTATATTCGCTGAAAATATGTCTCTTATCCGGTGGTTCATCAAGTAAATTATATCCGGAAAACTTAACGTTATTATTCTGGAGACCGGCTTTCTCCACGATTAGAGGAGCTATATCAACCAGGCTGGTGGGCGACCATTTTTCTATATTTGAATTGCTGGTTCCGGGATACAAAATTCCAGGGACCCTGATTAAATCCTGGTTGGGTTTGAACGAGTGTTCAAATCCGAGGAGGTCGTTTGCCTGGCGGATAGTTTCCCCGTGGTCAGCGGTGAGCAAGAAAAGTGTTTCTTCTTTATCGGTGTTTAAAAAATCAACAATTCGCTCCAGGTGGTTCTGGTCGAAGTTGTTTATTCCTTCCACATACCACCGGGCCGTAAATTCCAGGGGGTTTTCAATTTGTTGTTCTTTTTTTATCCGGATGTGGTAGCTGGTCTTTAAAAATTTCCAGAGCAGCTGCTGTCCGCTGCAGCTGTAGGGGACGTCTTCTTTTTGGCTTTCAGCATAAGCATCTTCGGGTTTGAATTGATAGTCATAGCCAAGCTTGCGAGCGAGCTGGTTGCCTTTTTCTATTGCCCGGGCGTGAAAGTCTTTGTCCGGCGGATAATGGGAGAGCAGGTAGGGATGGTGAACGTCCATTGTATGGAAATAAGCAAATACTTTTTCTCCCTGCTTGTTTCGGCGTTGTATTTCCTTGATCAGGCGGTCCGGGGGCCCTTTAAGCCAGTGATCAAACCTGTCGGCTATTTCATTGTGCTTGAACAGCTGTATTCCGTTGAAAAGAAGGGTTGTATAACCGTTTTCACTGAAGATTTCCGGGAGAGTGGTAGTTCCCGAGAAGAGGGGCCGCTGGAACCCGTACATTCCATGCTCCCGGGGATATAAACCGGACAGCAGGCTCCCCACTGCCGGCGGCGTCGAAGTGTAAGGACTGTGCGGGTCGGGGATTTCAGTTCCTTTTTCGCTAAGAAAATTTAGCGAGGGAGTGTCCAGATCATCCGCCACTCCGAGTTTTTGGAGCAGACCACTGTTTTTGTCCGGAGAATTTTCGTAACCGTCAAAACGAAGCGAGTCGACCAGGTAAATGATACAGTTTTGAAATTCAGCCATCTGTGTGCTCCTGATTGAGAAATAATAAAGTTACTTCCGATAAGTTATATTATGTAAAATTTATGAATCGAAAATTTTACATAATATTTTTCCGTCAAATTGTGTATCTTATACGATTTAACAGCGCGGCGCGTATAAACTTTGTGAAAATTAGTTCTGGTTGATTGCTGTGATTTTCTGATTTGTTTTATCTTTTGCTGCCCTAACCTCTCAGAAATATAACTATTACGATTAACTGGCACAATTATTTCGAATTTATTTACTAATTGCAAGTAACCTTCCGGAAAATTGTTCTGTATATATTTTTTAAAATATGATTGAACTTTCAAAAATATTCTACGTTGAAAATTTTATTAAAAATATAGACCTCTCTGTGCGTCGTTTAAAAAAAGTGTCCCGGGTAAAACTACGTCCCGACCAGCTGAGCGGCCTGCGGTTGACGGCAGTTCCTGGTTGTTAGTTCCTTGTTACTGGTTATTTTTAATCCTGAAGTTAGAACTAAAAAACTAAGTATGAAATATAGATTATACGCATAGGTATAATTTTTTGGTTGAAAGAGAACAATTTCCCGAGGATAAGTGTTTCATTTGCTATGTAGCTTTGAGGTAAGTTTTCAGTTGATTTAAAAGCCAGGGATATTAAAAAATTGCAAATATCCCCGAAAATCCAGGCCTGAGGAAGGAGACTGAACCAGTCTTAACCGGCAACTACTTCCGATAAGTTATTATGCTGCAATTTATCCGTAGCTTGTTGGGAGGTTGGTAATTTATCGTGTTCTCCGGTGGGATCCAGGCTGTATATTTTCTCTTTTTGCCGCCGGGAGCCGCAGCACCACTGCATACGTTTTAATGATTCGTCAAAATAAGTCTGAAAGACAGATTTGCTTAGTTTGTAACGGCTTAATTTCTGCCATTTATCGGTCAACCTGTGCCAGTTGTCGTGGGCGGATAATTTTAGTAAACCTTCCAGTAATTTCCAGTTGACGAAAAACGGAAATACGGTGTCTGAAATTGTCCTCTCCACCAGTCGGTCCGTTTCCTTGAGATCCCAGCTTCTCAACTGATTGAGTTCCCGGCGAATATCCAGCGGTATTTGATTCTCCGCTTTAAATTCCCAGTAGGCATGGTCTATGTTCCGGGGAAATCTGGTTCGGGAAAGGTTATCGGCTATGAAATCATTATGAGCAACCGTGTCTGCGGCCAGGTGCAGTTGGAAGCCAAGGGAAAACACCTTTTGTGCGGTAGTAGTGGCATTTCGGTTGAGTTCAGCCGTTATTTCCCAGTTATGGCTGGAATCCGGGAAATCAATTTT
>JBNJDC010000235.1:0-2729 GCA_051744565.1 bacterium | reverse complement strand
CCTGTTGTTGAGGAAATAAACAGGAGCAATCCGATCGGCGCTGCCGAAGAACTGGAAAATCAGGCTAAAGACTCCCCCGCCCGCAAAAAACTGCAATCCCTGAAGAAAAATCTATCTCAAGTTGAAAAGAGAAAAAATCAGCTGAAGGATGAATTAACAGAAGAATGTACAGAACAGGGGCCCAGGAAACACCTGGCAGATATGCTGGAAGGAAGAGTAGAATTTTCTCGTAAAAAACTGGAAACAATGCCCATTTCAGAAGATTTTGCTCGTAAATCATATAAATTTGCTGAAGAAAAAGAAAAACTGCACAAGAAACTCTGGGATGCTGCCAATGAAGTTTCGGAGGAGGAGTTTGAAAATAATTTTGACCGGGAGGAATTTCAGAATCTATCAAGCAAGGGGGAGGAACGGCCTGATTTTCTGACCAATTCCGCTTCCATAGATTCGCCGGAAGGTATCATTGACGAAGAGGAACTGGAAAAAATAATTACCGCCTTTCAACGCAATAACGTCCAGGGGGGAATAAGAGTCCTATCCAGTCGAACAAAACAGAGCGATAATTTTGGGGCTTCTATGCTCGGGCAGCTTGACCTTACCCGTCAGAACATTAACGATCTTACCGAACAGGCGACAGAGCTTGTTGAAAAATTACCGGCCGAAATTGAAAATAATCGCTCGTTGAGAATGGTCCTTAAAAAACTGGCTAATTCCGAACCAATTAAGCGTGATAAACTCCTCGAGATGGAAATCCCGGCAAAGATTGTCGATGATATTGTTGAATTCGAACAAAATCGAATCAGCCAGGGGACGCGGATTGAAAACGCCCTGAACGAGTTAAGCAATGGCCTGCTTGACCGGAAAAATTAGTCGGCAGAAAATATTTATGAAGGTATAAAATATGTAACCGGCGAAAAAATATTCCAAAAAAAACTTGATAACCTGACAGAAAAACTGGACGGGAATAACAAAGAAGATTCAAAATTTGAACAACTCATGGCTGAAAAAGACCCCTACGACCTGGCAAATTACGCTGATATGGACGTCCAGACGGTTCGCAGCGCCCTCCATACCCTGACTTTTCCCGATGGACTATCGAGTAATCAGCAGGTCCTGCTTGATGAAATTAAACGGATGATTGATCTCATTCTTTATAACAACAAGTTATCCGAAGGCAAACTTATAAACCTGATTGACCGGACAGAATCCATACTCCGCGATAACAATCGACCGATCAAACTTCTGGCCCAACCTCCCGACGGGGAACGTTACCTCCTCTCCCATTCTCTAAATACGTACCTGATCTCGTTTTTACTGGGCATGGAACTTGATTTCAGTGACGATAAAATTTTAGAGCTGGCCGGAGCGGCAATCTGCCAGGACCTGGGCATGACCGAAATACCGATGGGCCTGTGGGCAAAAAAAGAGGGCGAACTCACCGGCCGGGGCTGGCAGGAAATACAAAAACACCCCCTGCATACTGCGCGGATCCTGGAAGATACAATTGGCGAGGAAGATCCAATGGCTGATTTAGCCCGTCAGCATCACGAACATCGCGACGGATCGGGTTATCCCGGGGGAATCACAATAGAAGACCAGCACCCGCTGGCCCCGGTCCTCTGCGTAGCTGACGATTATACAGCTATGCTTGAGGAACGCCCCCACCGCTCGGGTCTCTCCCCGGATGAAGTTTTATTAACCATGTTAAAAAATGACAGTAAGTTCGATCGAACAGTTGTTAATTCTATGCTGAAAATTATAGGATTTTATCCCACCGGCTCGGTTGTCCTGCTTAAAGATCAGCGGCTGGCTCTTGTCCGGGAGCAAAATGACGGTGAACCACTGGCTCCCAAGCTGTTTATTCTCACCGACCAAAAGAGAAATAAACTGGAAAATCCCCGGCCGGCGGACTTAACCAAGGATGAGCTTGATATCCACCAGGTTGTTAAATTTTAATTAATTACGTTTTTCAAGCCATGACTTACGGGCTCTGTTCAGCCACTTTATTTTTCTATCCGCAGTTGAAAACTCGGGGTAGGTCCAATCCAGCGCTTTCCAGCCCCCATTTTTATACAGGAGAGTAACTTCAGCAAAAACTTCGTTGCCCAGGTAAATTCGATGGGCATTATTTTTCCGGGAGGAAAGAACAAATTTAGCTCCGAATACATAACCGGGGTCAATGTTTATCCGGCGGGAACTGTCCGCCCGCCTGTATTGATCCTCAAGCTGCTCACAAAATTTTTTCCGTCCAACTATCTCCGACGAAGAAAATATTTCAGAAAATACAAGCCACCGACGCTGTAAATCAGCGCCCAGTTCATCATTGTAATAGTCGGTAAAATTAAAAGGATAGGCTTCGGCGGTAAAATTAATTTCACCGTACCTGTCAGCCAGTTGCTGGCTGACATCTGTATAATCGATCTGGCGGCCACCTATTAAACCGACAACAAAAACCGCAAACTCATCCATCAAATCATCCTAAATGATTATAACTAAACTCTAGCTCAAGCTTCGGTTATGGTTTCCTCTACTTTCACGCCAAAGTGGCGGCCTGCTTGCTCGTGCAGGGCCAGCACCTCATCACCGGGTTGAAGGCGAACCACCGATACGGCACTGCCATCCGCCGCGGTAAGATTAATTGTCTCGGCGTTCTGGAGAACCAGGGAAACAGGATGGGTTTTTCCTTCCGATTGAATCTCGGCCTCCACAAGCATCATCGGTCGTTTTTC
>JBNJDC010000234.1:0-2756 GCA_051744565.1 bacterium | reverse complement strand
TGTTGCGGCGGGGATAACAGATTTATACGATGGGATACTTGCCCGCCGGTATGATCAAGAAACTGATTTTGGCCGGTTGATGGACCCCCTGGCTGATAAGTTGATGACTCTCGTTGCGTTTGTCTATTTTATAGAAATTCCGGAGTTGAACTGGCCGGCCTGGGTGGTAATTATTGTTATCGGTCGGGAACTTGCCGTTAATTCTCTGCGTACTCTTGCCGCAGTTCGCAAGCAGGTACTGGCAGCAGCAACCTCCGGTAAATATAAAACCACCGTGCAGATGACCGGCATTTTTTTGGTTTTACTGGCCCTTATCTTTTACCGCCTGCAGCTTGTTGAATACCTGTGGTTGAAGGGTGTCTCCTGGATGGCTATGTTTTTGACTTTAATTTTAACAGTATACAGTGGTGCAGAATATTTTTATCGTAATATGGAAATTTTCAAAGACTGTGTCTGAATATATTGAGCTTTAATTTTGAGGAGGACAGATTCCCTCTAAAAAATTTATGGCTGTTTCTGGCCCGGGGGGCTAACCTTGGCCTTTTGCCGTTCATGCCCGGTACCTGGGGGACTTTGGGGGGGTTGGTCTGTTTTATTCCTATTCATTTATTGCTGAAAAACAATGATATTATTCTGGGAGGAGCAGTGCTTTTTGTAATTGCAGTTTCCTTTCCCCTTTCTGCCGTGGGAATTAAATTTTATGGTCACCAGGATCCCGCTCCGGTGGTTATTGATGAAATAGCGGGACTGTTTCTGGCCCTGTATCCTTTTGTCTGGACTTTTTACTGGCCCAATTTCTGGTGGGCATATCTGATCGGTTTTGTATTCTTTCGCCTTTACGATGCTCTTAAGGTTTTCCCGGTAAATATTGCCGAGCGACTTCCCGGAATGTGGGGCGTAGTCATGGATGATCTGGTGGCCGGATTTTTAGCAAACCTCTCATTAACTTTAACCGGGGTTATTCTTTATAATCCTTATTTTTAATAATTATTCCGGCGTAATATTTGACACCCCCCCTTATTTTTATTAAAATTCCATGTCTTTCGATTTCATTATTAGAGGAGTAAAAAATGCAAATTTTTGGCTGGCGGGAAACCGAAACCAAGCAGTTGATTCGCGATCATGTTGAGGTAGCAGGAAAAACTGTCCGCTTATTTCGGAAGATGTTTTTTGCTTATCTTAATGAGAATGAACGGTATGATGATCTTGGTTTTGAAGTCCATAATTCAGAACACCGGGCCGATGAGATTCGCCGGGAAGTGGAACGGCAGATATATGAAGGTGCATTCATGCCTTCTTTTCGAGAGGATTATATTTTATTTATTGAATTAATTGATGCCATTGCCGACCAGGCGGAAGTCTGTGCTGACATGATTGCCCAGCAAAAACCACATGTGCCTGAGGAAATAAAAAGTAATTTTAAAGAGATGATCCAGGAAATTCCTCTGACTTACCGTCCTTTTCAAGAACTGGTTCGGGAAAAAAATATGAATGATGCCCGCCGGGCAAATGAACTTATTGATAAAATAGAAGCCAGCGAGCAGGCGGTTGATCGGATGGAATGGGGGCTTATAAAAGATGTTTTTGCCAATGATTCCCTTTCTCTGGCTCAAAAAATTCACCTGCGAAATTTTATTGCCCTGATTGCGGGGATTTCCGATCGCGTGGAAGATGCTTCGGATCGAGTTATTATTTTGATGGCTCGCAGTGCTTGATGCGATTTCTGGTAGAAGGCAGTGAATTAGTTCAATGATGTTTTTACCTTTTGTGAAATTGCTCAGTGGAGGTTACCTGGGCTGGGCTATCGGCGCCAATGATGCGGCCAACGTTATTGGGCCGCACGTGGGATCTAACTTGCTCAGCTATCGTTTTTGCATTGGGCTGCTTGTAACATTTACCCTGCTTGGCGCCGTGGTAAGTGGACAGGGGATGGTAGAAGATGTAGGTAAAGTAATGCCGGATCAGCAAATGCTGGAAAAATACGCGGCCTGGGAACTTATTAATTTGGCCATCCTGGTTACCGTCTCGGCGGCCCTGGCAGTAAACCTGGCCACCTATTTTGGAATCCCCACTTCCACCTCCCAGGGAGCTATTGGCGCGTTTTTTGGTCTTTCTTTCGTGCTTGGTCTCCAGAATAACATGTTACTTGAGCTTCCCCCCTGGTTTATTTTCGGGAAAATGGTTGGCAGCTGGATTATAAGTCCTTTTCTGGCTGGGTTTCTTGGTTTTGTGATTCAGAAGTGGGGAAGCCAGCTTTTTAACAAGGTTATTTCAAATGAGCGGACATTTAACATTATGATTCGATTTTTGCTGGTGATTTCCGGGGCATACGGGGCCTATATACTCGGGGCAACTCACGCAGGTATTGGAGTGGCTCCGTTCTTTAAAGCGGGACTGTTTGAGTCCTGGTTGGGAATTCCCGATACCGCCTGGGCGGCGGGTTTCGGGGGCGTATCTATTGCTATCGGGTCGCTTACTTACGCTAAAAAAGTAATTTATAGCGTTGGGAACAGTATTACCAGCCTGGATCCTTTTTCCGCCTTCAGCGCAATTGTGGCGATGTCTATCTGCCTGAATTTCTTTAAACGTTTTGGCGTCCCGGTTTCTTCCTCCCAGGCAGTAGTGGGGGCAGTTGCCGGCGTCGGACTTACCCGGGGCACCCGGGCCGTATCTTTTTCAAAATTGAAAAATATTGCCATCGGCTGGCTGGCTACTCCCATTATTCCCGCCCTGGTAACCGGCGGTATATACTCCCT
>JBNJDC010000233.1:0-2769 GCA_051744565.1 bacterium | reverse complement strand
GACAGTTGCAGCTGGGCCGGTGGCAGGGGATATTTTTCATGGAATGGGACGGACCACGGTCCCGAAAAACAATTGTTTACGAGGATTAAGTAGGAAATAAAAATTGTTTTTAGGTTTAAGGGTCAATAAATTCAAAGTTTTTAAGTTGAAATTAGCAACAAAATTTTAAGGAGTGTGAGATGAAATATGAGTAGACAAGATTCGCCCAATCATCGTCATGAAAAATCAGGCAAGCGGGATACGGATGATTCCGGAGACCCTTATCTTAATGAACAGCCTGAAAAAGAACCGGCTGTTTGTGAGGAATGTAACAATATTTACGAGAATAAACAGTGGTATCTGCCGACCCGGAGTGATCTTGATCCGGACCAGATAGAGGAGAAGGTTGTTTGTCCCGGCTGCCGGAAAGTCAGTGATAATTATTATCATGGGGAGTTAATGATAAGCGGAAAATTTGTTGTTCCCCACCGGAAGGAAATTTCTCATTTGATTGAGAATGAAGTGGCCCGGGGCCAGGAAAAAAATCCTCTGCAAAAACTGGTTGAGGTTAGTGAAGAAGAAGGGGAGATAGTTGTTAGAACTACTAACGGCAAGCTTGCTGAAAGGCTGGGCCGGGCCCTCCATAGGGCATATAAAGGGAATATTGAAATCGAAAAAACGGAAAAGCCAACCCGGGTCTACTGGGAAAGAAACAGTTTACCGGAGTAATAAACAGGTAGAAGTAAAACTTATTAATTTAAAACTGGCGCCGGGGAGATTCATTTAAACCGCCAAAACCGGAGTCGTCCTGGCCATAATTAAAATCATCGGCGGAACTGGCCGAACTCAGGGTTTCCTCCTGGGTCTGCAGATCTTCGTTTACCACGACATCAAAATCCACATCCTCCAGTCCCAGTATGTCAAACAGGAGGTGTTCAAGTTCCTCGTGGGCTTTCATGCTGGGTACTCCGCCCCAGATGGAGACAAACCCATCTTCCACCTCGATTTCCAGGTCATCGGTGTGCATTTCCAGGGTGGTTTCAATTTGTTCAACTACCTGCCGGTGTAATTCTTCGTCTTCAACGTTTTCTTCGGGAACCATTAAAATCCAACCTCCCAGAATTATATATATTTCAGCAATTATAAGACCGGTAAAAAATATTACAGAAACTGTAATTTGTCAAACAAAACTTTAAATATAATACTTTTTTGCCAATCGATTAACAAAACGTATCTTTACGGACAATTATTCCAGCGATTATTTTTCAGTCTCAGGTGTGTCAAGCAGCTGGGTGACTGCAATTCTTATTTTACTGAAATCGTAGGTTTCTATAACATTAAACTGGGGATAATTTTGAAATTGAGTTTTTTCCCACACGGGTTCCTCAAGGAGGAGTAGACAGTTGCTGGCGGTAAAAGAACTCCCGGGTAGTTTTTTCAGGATAGTGCGGCTGTGTCCACTGCCGGCGGGCGGCGCGGCATACACCAGGCCGACATCACGGACCCTCTTTTCTTCGAGGAATTGAATCGGATCCATCTTTAGCCAGACTATGCTTTCGTTATTTATTTTATCTTCCCGAAAATCTTCATCCACACAGACGGCAGTGGCTGCACCTTCTTTTAAAAATCGATCGCTGACCTCGCCCCGGCCGGGATATAGCTCTACAAGCGTTAAATCTTCAAAAATATCTTCCAGAAGGTTGGAAAGAGCATTTAACGCTTCCGGGGGCGTGGAATTGTATTCGGACTTTTGTTCTGAGATAATTTTTTCCTCCCGCTTTTGTCGAAATAAATCAAAGGTTGCTAGGGAACTTCGAAACTGGTTACTTCCTCAATTTCGTGTTCCTGTTCCTCTTCATCCTTGTTGATCCCGTGAATTACATGTTTCAAGTATTTTCCATCGAGAGTTTCATAGTAGGCAATTTTTTTTGTATCATCCGGGCCGGTCCCCAGTATCTTTTCATCAAGTTTTTTTCCTTCAAAGCTTATCTCATCTTCGCCTTCGCCAATTGTAAACGATTGCATACTATAACCTCCAGAAAGTATTAATTAATTTTAATATATAAATTTAACAAAAATATTTAAAAATTTACATAAAATTTAATTTTAATCGTTTATTTGCCCTTCAACAGACTTTTTGTAAATATCGGCAATAGAAATAGTTTTTAAAAATTTCTGCATTCTTCGGGCCACCTCGGTTAAAACTTCCTGGGTGGGACATTCTTCGAGAATTTCACATTTTGTTCGGTCGGGAACGGTGCAGGCGGAAAGAAATGCCGGCTGTTCAAGCGTATCTATTATAACGTAGAGTGAAATTTCTTCCGGCGGATGGTTTAGTTTATATCCCCCCCGGGGACCTTTCTTGACGGTGATTATCCCTTCATCCCGCAGGTTGCCAAGGATCCGGTTCAAGTAGTCCCGGGAGATGTTTAATCCTTCTGCCAGATCCCGGCTGTGATGGTACCGGTCCGCGCCCCGCCGGGTCATTTCCACAAGAGTTCTAATCCCGTATAAAGTTCGTGATGTCAGATGCATTTTATGTACTCCGGAAAACTGTAATAAAAAACTTTCAAATTAAAATTATTATATCGAAAATTTATTAAAATAAATATAATGTATCTAATTCCTGAGTGTCGCTGATTTTGTGGAATAAATTTTAAATTTTCTAAGTTAAATATATCAATTGCCAATAAAATTTGAAATTAACTGGAGGTCCAGAGGATGAAGTTTGATAAGTTTACTACAAAAGCCCAGGAAGCACTTTCAGAAGCTCAAAGTGAGGCGGAAAAA
>JBNJDC010000232.1:0-2790 GCA_051744565.1 bacterium | reverse complement strand
TATTTCTGCTCTGCAATTGTCTTGTTTGATGAAGAACAGGAGCCTACTTTTGTGGCCACAGCTGGTTTTGAGGATAATAATTTTGATCTGGTGGAGGAATACAAAACGGGCAAGGCAATGCCCTGCCGGGAGAAAGCATTAAATAGTTCTTCCCCCGTTATTGAAGATTACAGGGAAGAAAAATGCGAGGAATGTTTGCTTGTAGAAAAATGTAAATCCGGGCGGGCGGTTATGGTGCGCCTGGGTTACGAAGAAAAGATTTATGGGTTGATGACCGTATTTGTTCCCGATAAATTTTCTAATCTTGACGAGGAACTGGATCTACTCCAGGAAGCAGCGGGAGACCTGGGTTTTGCGTTCTCCAGTCTCGAGGCCCAGGAGGAGCTTGCGCGAACGGAAGAAAATCTACGGGTCACTTTTGATTCCGTCGGCGACGGATTGATTTCCACGGATACTGATGGCCGGGTGGTGCGGATGAATTCTGTTGCCGAGGAGCTGACCGGTTGGTCGAGCGAAGAAGCCGGGGGAGAACCGCTGGCGGAGGTATTTGAAATTGTTAATTCCAACAGCGGAAAGACCGTTAAAAACCCGGCGGAAAAGGTCCTGGCTACGGATAAAGTTGTAGAGCTGGGCAATGACACCACCCTGATTAGTCGCGACGGAAGCGAGTATCAGATTGCCAATTCAGGGGCGCCAATTAAAAAAGCGGATGACGAGATAATTGGTGTTGTCATGGTATTCCGGGATATAAGTGAAAAATATAAGCTGCAGGAAAAAATAAAACGGAGTGAAAAACGTTATCGATCGTTATTTAGCCGGATGAACGAGGGAATGGCTCTGCATGAAATTGTCCACAACGAAGCGGGCGAACCGGTTGATTATAAAATCCTGGACGTAAATTCTAAGTTTGAGGAGATCCTTGATTTAGATAAAGAGCAAGTAGTGGGAAGGAAGGCAACAGAGGTTTATGAGAGCGAACAGCCCCCTTATTTTGAGCGGTACCTGGAGGTAGTCCGGGAAGATAAAACTTTAGATTTTGAAACTTATTATCCCCCCGCCGACAAACATTTTCATATTTCGGTTTTTTCGCCGGAAAAAGGTAAGTTTGCAACTATTTTCCTGGATATCACCGACCGTGTTAAGATCCAGGAGGCCCTGGAAGAAAGTGAACAGCATTACCGACGGTTGTTTGAAACGGCCCAGGACGGGATGTTGATTGTTGACGCCAGCTCCGGGGAGATAAAAGATGCCAATCCGTTTATCCACGAAATATTAGGCTATGCACAGGAAGAGCTTGTTGGCAAAAAACTCTGGAATATAGGGACATTTCAGGATGTGGTTGAAAATCACCAGAGGTTTGAGGAGCTTATTGACAGGGGATATATTCGCTACGAGGATTTGCCCCTCGAAGATAAATCCGGCCGGGAAGTGCCGGTGGAGTTTGTCAGCAATACATATAAAGCCGGGGATGATGAGGTGTTGCAGTGTAATATCAGGGATATTTCTCAGCGCAAGGAGGCAGAAGAAAGGTTTAAGGAAAGCCACCGGCAGCTGCAGACTTTGTTTGGTAATTTGCCGGGAATAGCCTATCGCTGTTTGTATGATGAGGACTGGACAATGCAATTTATCAGCGAGGGCTGCCGGAAGTTGACCGGTTATCAGTCGGATGAATTGCTGGACGGAGATGATCTTTCTTATAACAAGATAATTCATCCGGAAGATCGAGAAAAAGTTCGAAGAGAGGTTCAGAGTGGTGTCAATAATGATGAACCTTTTGAAATGGTTTACAGGATTAAAACCCGGGGGGGAGAGATAAAATGGGTCCGGGAACAGGGAGAGGGAGTTTTTGATGAGGAAGGTGAAGTTGAATTTCTGGAGGGGCTAATTACGGACGTGACCGAGCGCGAACAGGTTAAGATCAAGCTGCAGGCGGAGAAGAAATTTCTTAATCAAATCCTGGAGACAAGTCCGGTGGGAATTGTAGTATTTAACCATGAAGGCACGATAGAACAGGTAAATGAACGGGCACTGGATATTTTTAATCGTTCGGAATCCGAAGTTATCGGATTGAGTTATGATGCCGTGGACTGGCAGGCTTTTGATGAGACGGGGGAGAGTATCGAGGTTGAAAAATTACCCTTTAACGAAGTCATGAAAACCGGCGAGGCCGTTTATAACCGGGAATTTGGTATCTGCCAGCCGGATGAGGCGGAAATGTGGCTGTCGGTAAGTATGGCGCCGGTACGCAATGAACAGGGAAAAATAACCCGGACAATAGCCGCAATGGAAGACATAACCCGCAGGCGGGAAATAGAAAATAAGTTAAGAGCTTCCCTGGAGGAAAAGGATACCATGCTCCAGGAAATTCACCACCGGGTTAAAAATAATCTCCAGGTTATCTGTTCTCTCCTGGACATGCAAAAACAGCAGGCTGATGAAGAGGCACAAAAAGCCCTTTCTGATGCTCACAGCCGGGTTTATTCGATGGCTTTAGTCCATGAAAACATTTATCGAACTGAGTCGCTGGCAGAAATTGAAATCCAGGATTATTTGGAGAAATTGATAGATTTAATTGAGCAGAGCCAGGGGGAAGTGACAGGAGATATTCAGATAAACCAAGAAATTGATCCGGAAATAACTCTCCAGCTGGAAACTGCGATTCCCTGCGCCCTTATTCTTAACGAATTGATCTCAAATGCATATGAGCATGCTTTTTCAGATGAGCAGGAAGATCCCCGGGTTAGTGTTTCTTTTGAACGAATGGGAGCGGAAAATAATTATGATTATCTG
>JBNJDC010000231.1:0-2802 GCA_051744565.1 bacterium | reverse complement strand
GAAGCGTAAAAACACAGACGGGGTAAATCAAGGAGATAGGCAACAGCAGCTATCGTATTGCCGAAAAACGTGTGTTCAGTTCCTGTTTCCTCAAAATAATCCAGCAGCTCATCCATCGACCCGTTAATTACTGTAGAACCGGTCGCCAGGATAAAATCGGCCCTTTCAATTAAAGCTTTATTTTCCTTTCGCCCCGATTTTATTTCAGCCCCTCCGGGTAATTCACGACCGATCCGTTCCTCGTTAATATCCGTAACCTCAACTTTATCCGCCCCGTAATGCTCCAGGCATTCATCAACTATTGCCGGTTGATAGCCAATAATTCCCAGTTTTTCAACTTCCGGGTGTTTATCCTCCAGCCAGTCAATTATATCTTCAGCGCACTGCCGGGGTTCTTCATCATGACAGTGAACCGTCCCTTCCACCAGGTCCCGGCTGCGCAAAACAGCATTCATTGCCGCTACGCGCAGCGCTCGCTGGTAATTATTTTCAAGGGGGAGCTCAAACAATTCCTGCAAACTGCCCTGGAAATTGCCGGGGTGATCCGTAAAAGCCTGGCCGTATTCCCCCATGAATTCCGCCTGAATCATCACTTCATCTCCCTCGGAAAGGGGGAAATCATCACGGTGCGGATTCCCGATTGCTTCCTCACTTGATAACCCCCGGGCCTTAATTGTTATTTCCTCCCGCTCGATTGCAAGCGAATCCACTACCATCTTAAATTTCACCAGGGCCTCTTCCAGGATATCCATTCTAAATTCCTCCGCCATCATGAAAAAATAAATAAACAATTTAACAAACACAAAGTCTATCAGATTACTTTTTGATTAAAATAAAAAAATTAAACAATTACCGCTCCATAATTTCTACCAGCCAAATCAACATGAATATATATTCATGTTACTATAGTTCGCCGCCCGGTTCAAGTTCACATCTGCTAAGAAAGAAACAACTATCCAAAATTAGGGTGGAATAAATCCCGTCAGCTTCTGGTTTATGTAATTTACGCCAAATCCTTTAAAACAACTGACGGTGACCCACGGATGAATTTTCGCGTAATAATTGATGAATTGAAGGAGCACATCCCCTTTACCCTGATTGGCTCAATAATTGGAATTTTAACATTCCTTGTCATTATCTATTTAAATTTACCGCGATCGGTCTCCCGCCGATTATTCTGGAGCCTGCACCCGTTGCATGTCCTGCTCAGCGCCCTGGCCACCACAAGTATGTACAGGCTGCACAGCAAAAAAAATGACCTATTATTTACCATCCTGATCGGTTATACGGGAGCAATCTTTATTGCCACCCTCAGTGATTCACTTATCCCTTACCTGGGAGAATATCTCCTTGATCTGCCAAACAGAGGCGTTCATATTGGTTTTATTGAAAAATGGTGGCTTGTAAATCCACTTGCTTTTGCCGGCGTCGGCCTGGCTTTGGTCTGGCCCCGGACAAAATTTCCTCACTCGGGGCATGTCTTTTTAAGCACCTACAGCTCCCTGTTTCACATGGCCATGGCCACCGGGGAAATAGTCAGCTTCTTTAATTTAGTAATCATCGCTATATTTTTATTTTTGGCCGTCTGGGTCCCCTGCTGTGCAAGCGATGTTGTTTTCCCCCTGCTTTTTTCGGGGGAAGTCAAACATAGTCATTAACTACACTTTCCCAAATAGTAAATTATTCCCTTGTTATTGTCAGAATATACCCTGCAATACAGGTTTATGAGAGACTAAGTCCATTTTGTTGTGTAAAAATGGCTCTTGTTCGCAATCCAAACTTTTTAAACTTGAAACTTTGAACTTGAAACGACATCCAATTATAAGAACAAGAGTCTTTTTATACATTTTTCGGTCGGGGCCTTATAGGGATCCCTTAACAATTCTTTATTCTACTGGTAGGACTTACAGAAACATTCGTAATTAATTTTCCTTCTTATACTCTTCTAATTTCTCCTGCATTTCAATCTTTTCGCTCAGAGAAGCGTGGTCGGCGAGAGTTATACCCTCGAGGTGTTCAGATTCGTGCTGAACACACTGGGCCTGTAAATTTTCAACGGTCTTCTCCACTTCCTTACCCTCAAGGTCCAGGGCTCGAAATTTGACCTTATGACCCCGCTCAACCTCTATACTTATCCCCGGGAAACTAAGGCAAGCCTCCGTAATTTCTTCCCTTTCTTCTATTTCTATAATTTCCGGGTTAAAATAGGCCCTGATTTTTCTTTCCTGCTCGGGAGCGGGTTTGCCCGGCTGCCAGCCCTCATCCATTAAAAATACCCGAACAAGCTCGCCAACCTGGGGGCCGGCAAGACCCACACCGTCATTTTTTATCATTATTTCTCTCATTTCTTCAACTAACTCTTCGTATTTTGCTGGACCATCAACCGGTTCACACTTCTGTTTCAACAGGTCATCCGGGTAAATAATAAGCTCCCGCATCGGAGGACACCTCAAACTTCAGGATAGCTAATTTTCCGTTAAATTTATTTTGCTAATATACCTATTATTCAAATTAACTCAGGATATCAACTCAATATTTTACCATTAATTAGACCGGTTTGGACTAAATATTTCTACAACCAATCCCGTCAAAAACGCGTTCAGCAGCAGGGCCCCGGTCAAAACTACTGTGAAAGCCCAGCCAAAATAGGCCGCCATCACCGGCAGCAGGGGAACTTTAACCGCCCGGCAGCCCAGGAAAGTAGCCAGGTGAAAATCAGGCACTTCCTTTTTTCGCAAGGAAGCAAGCAGGGGATACCAGGCATATATAGGCCCCATAGAAATTATCCCGGAAACTGCGGCT
>JBNJDC010000230.1:0-2802 GCA_051744565.1 bacterium | reverse complement strand
CAAGCGGTTGACCCTCTCCCACGGCCACGTCAAACTCCAGCTCACCGGGAGATTTTAACAGGGCCAGGGCCAGGGGATTCACCCCGGCAATTCCCACTGTTTTTTCATCCGGCCGGGCGTGGGCCCATTTTTCCACCTCGTCCGCGCAACCCAGGCGGTTTGGATAGCCCAGGCAGACGGCTGCCGGGGGCTCTCCCGTCCAGCTATCCGGAATACAGGCTCTTGAATTGCGGACGGGAAGGGCTTCTAACTCCCAGCCGTGGGGTTGAGCATAACTTTTTAAAACCTCCAGCCAGGCCGGGAACAACAGGGGACTGTAATACACTTTATCCCGCCGGCTGACATTGACCGCCATCATCACTGCTTCGGCAAAGGCCGTCGCCCCGTCATACATGGAAGCATTGGTTACCGGCAGGCCCATTATTTCAGATATCATTGTTTGAAACTCATACATCACCTGGAGGGAACCCTGGTTTACTTCCGGCTGGTAGGGAGTGTACGAGGTTAAAAATCCATCCCGCGCCAGCATATCTTTTACCGGGGAAGGAACGTGGTGATCATAAACCCCCCCGCCCAGGAAGCAGGTCAATTCCTCCGTATTTCTGTTCTTTTCCGCCTGTTCTTTGAACCACCCGCGCAGTCTAGTTTCTGTCTCCCCCGGCAAATCTGAACTATATTCTTCCCGCAAATCCTCGGGAATATCCCTTTCCAGTTCCGAAAAATTAGCCACACCGAGCCTATTCTGGATTAATTGTCGTTGTTCATCGGTAAGACTGAGATACGGAGGCGGCTGATTGGCGGTCTTCACACTTATTGTTGCTCCAGAAATTCTTTATACTCCCCGGCATTCATCAATCCTTCCGGTTCCCCCGTAAATTCAATGCAAACCAGTTTTCCTTCCCCGTAGGGCGCTTCATTTACATACTGGGGATTATCCTGGACTTCCCAGTTAAGTTCCAAAATTTTTCCCTCAACCGGGGCATAAACGTCGGAAACAGCTTTCATTGATTCCACACTCATAAATGCTTCCCCTTGGTCAACTTCCGCTCCTGTTTCAGGAAGTTCCACAAACACTATATCTCCCAGCTCTTCCTGGGCATGATCGGTAATTCCCGCCCAGCCGCTGGCCGGATCTACCCACTCGTGATTTTCAGTATAAAGTAAATTTTCCGGGACTTCTGCTATCATTGCAATCACTCCTATCTCTTAGTTCAAAGTTCAAAAGTTTAAAGTTTAAAGATCAAATTCCAATTCACCGGAAGAAACCCGGTGATGAAACAATATAAATATTAGCTAAGAAAACAAATAAAAAATAAATTGACTCAAACCAGGGGCATTTTAGAAACGGTGGCCGGTTTGTGCGAACCGGAAATTTCCACTTCAATTTCTTCGCCCGGTTTTATTTCCCGATCAACCAGGGCAAGGCCGCCGGCCCGCCCCAGGGTTGGACAGTAACTGGCCGAAGTTATCCTCCCCGCTTCTTCTCCCCGGTAAAAGACGGGGCTTGAGTCGCCGGGACTCCTTCGGCCCTCCATTTCGAAGCCCTTTATCACCCGTTCGGGGGAGGACTCACGGTATTTCTTCAACTCCTCCCGACCGGTAAATTCATGCTCCCAGTCAATAAAATTTTGCAGGTTTGCCCGCAGCGGATCGATATCCCCGCCCAAATCGTGGCCGTAAAGCGGATACCCTTTTTCCAGGCGCAGGCTATCCCGGGCCCCCAGCCCGCAGGGTTGAACTTCTTCACACAGGCGCCGGTAAACCTCCCTACCTTCCCCGATATCAAGCCATAATTCTCCCCCCGCTTCGCCCGTATATCCGGTTGTTGCCCGCATCCCCTTTCCGGTCCAGGTGGCTCGAAACAGCCCTTCGGGTAGATTTAAATCAAGTTTATCCCATATTTCCGGTGCTTCTGGCCCCTGCAGGGCAAGTAAAACCGTATCTGCAGTAACATCAGCCAGGCTGAGTCCTTCCAGTTTTTTGTCCAGCCAGTCGTATATTTTTTGCCGGTTGGCCGCATTAACCACCAGCCAGCATTCATCGGAGCCGCGCCTGTAGACAATCACGTCATCCAGGCAGCTTCCGTTCGAATTGCAGAAAAAACCATAAAGAGCCTTGTTATTTTCCGCGCGAGCCAGGTCCCGGGTAAAAAGCTCGCCCAGTTTCCGGTCACACTCCGGTCCCCGGACAATAAATCTTCCCATGTGGGAAAGATCAAATACTCCCGCCGAATCACGAACACTGTTGTGTTCGGCAATTATTCCCGAAAAATCACGGGGCATGCGCCAGCCCGCAAATTCCATAAAGGAAGGTTCGCCGGGATATTCTGAAAAGAGCGGAGACGTTGTCGTTGAATTATCCATAGCAGAAAATAATATTCCTAAAATTGATTTAAGTCAATGAAATTTCAAGAACCGAATTTTAAAATTATTTGTTATAATAAAATAAATAAATTTAACCAGGTGATATTTATGGAAATTAAACTGGAATATGTCAGCATGCTCAATCTGGATGTTGAAAATGGAGCCACCATTGAGGTGGAGGACAATATCCAGGTCCAGGATTTGCTGGAAGAACTGGGCCTCGAAAAAAAACAGCAGAGATTTATAAAACCTTTTATCAACGAAGAAGAAAAAAGACCAACCTCCACCCTCTCCGACGGTGATAAGCTGTTTTTATTCCTCCCGGCCGGCGGCGGCTAGCTCAACCTGTAGCCTCTTATTCAGCTTCAGCGGCTACTCCGGCCTCATAAAGGGTTAAATTAGTATCAACTATCCGTTCCCCTTTATCTTCAAAATATAG
>JBNJDC010000229.1:0-2805 GCA_051744565.1 bacterium | reverse complement strand
TAAGAAAAAAGATACTACAAAGAAGAAATATTCAGTTGTTCTGCTGGGCTGCCTGGTTGCTTTTCTGCGCTTCAATTTTGAACCGGCGGAAATATTCATGGGCGATGCCGGAAGTTGTTTTCTTGGCTTTTTTCTTGGTTCACTGGCCGTGTCCGCCAACTACCTGGTTGATGCCCAATTTCAGCATCTACCTATTTTAACTCCGCTCTTGATTTTTGCCGTGCCCCTGTATGATACCTTTTCTGTCATGGCTATTCGCCTGATTAAGGGGCATCCGATCTGGCAGGCTGATAATCGTCATTTTTCCCATCGCCTGGTTGCCCTCGGGCTTACCCGGCGCTCGGCGGTTCTTTTGATCTACCTGATAACTTTTACTTCCGGCATACTGGCTGTATTGCTTCCCCGGTTGAATAGAACTGACGCCCTGCTTTTGTTGGTACACGGGGCGGCGATTTTTGCCATAATTCTTCTCCTGGAATATGCCAGCGCCGCCCGGGAAAATACGGCGGTAGATTAGCATCTGTTTTAATTTTATCGCCCGATAATTATTTTTTGCAATTAAGCCGTCGTTGAAGCTATAATAAGTACTGAAAAAATAAGACGCTAACTGCTCACGCCACTTAAATGTTCCACTTGCCACAATATTAAGTCCACAGTTTTTTTACCACCGATAAATAAGCTACAGGTTGTATGTATGTTTTAATCCGGGAAGTTTGGGTTAAGTGTTTGATTGAGGGGTCTATACGTTCAGTCCGGACCGTAAGCGCCGGGGTACAATTACTTTTTATAAATGTATAAATGGCGGGTATAGAAATGCCAAAAAAATATATTTTACCGATGATATTTTTATTCGGATTGTGTCTTGTTGCAGCAGTATTTATATTTTATTTTTCGCCAGCTATCGAAAAAGGCGAACGGTCGGTTACTCTGCTTCTCGGGGGAGATATTTATCCGGGTAATCGAATAAAAAAGCGATTGAAGAGTAAAGGGGCGCATAGTTTTACTGCTAAAATTAATAAAATAAAGTCCAATATTGATCTGCATTTCGCCAACCTTGAACCACCAATTACCAGCCGCGATACAACTGCGGTAGAAAAAACATATTTGTTTCGAAGTTCTCCCGAAGTTGCCCTTCCTCTTCTGGAATCGCTTGCTGTTGACGGAGTCAGTCTTGCCAACAATCATATCCTGGACTATGGGTTGTCCGCCCTCGAGGAGACAAGAAGGCACCTGGAAAGTATCGATATCGGTTATTCCGGGGCTGGAAAAAACAGGGAAATAGCTGAGAAACCTCATTATTTTGAAGTAAAAGGTTATAAAGTTGCCCTGATTTCTTTTTCCAATACATATCCCCGTTCATTCTGGGCGGATAAAAATAAGCCGGGCACAGCCTTTGGCGAATTTGATCGCGTGAAAGAGGCGGTTGAAAGGACATCGGACAGGGCTGATATGACAGTAATTTCGTTTCACTGGGGATCAGAGCTGGATACTGCTCCCCAAAAATATCAGCGCCGGCTGGCCCGGGCTTCTATAGATGCCGGGGCTGATGTGGTATTTGGCCATCATCCCCATGTTATTCAGCCCGTGGAAAAATATAAAGACGGGATTATTTACTACAGCCTTGGGAATTACCTGTTCACCACGCTTTCGGATAATATTCAGTACGGTTTACTGGCTGAAGTTAAACTTACCCCCGGGGAAAAACCGGAAACCAGGTTTCATTTGCTGAATGTTAATAATTACCAGGTGAATTATACGCCCGCGGTGGCCCGGGTTTTTAATACCAGTACAGTTCTGGCCCGGTATCTGAACAAAAACTACAACCTACGGCTGGCCGTGGATGGATAGTAAATTCAAAATTTTCCTTTTTTTTGATAAAATAAAGCTAGATTAGTTGCTTAATTTTGCAGCTGGCAAGAAAAATATAAGCCCCAACTCTAAACTTTGAACTTTAAACATGAATAATATTTCTGGAGAAAAAAATATGTCACCTAAAATATCCGAAGAGATCGTTGATAGAATAAGAAAAACCCGTCAATATCAAAAGAATGGGTCAATTGCCGAGGACTTCACGCCACCTTTAGTATGTGGAGTGGACCTGGGAACCTCCAATATCCAGATGATTGTTTCCGATAGTGAATCCGAACCGATTGCCGCTGAATTTTCCTGGGACGATTCAGTCCGGGACGGTGTGGTTGTTGATTACTCGGGCGCCTGCGAAGAGATTCGCAAGCAAAAAAAGAAGCTTGAAAGGGCTATTGGCGAAGATATTGTTTTGAATAAAGCGGCGGTGGGTTTTCCCCCGGGGACTGAACCGTGGGTGGAATCAAACGTGGTTAAGGACACCGGCTTTGACGTGATTGCCGAGGTTGATGAGCCCTCTGCAGCCGCTCAGACGCTGCAGATAGAGAAGGGGGCGATAGTGGATATCGGCGGAGGGACGACCGGAATTTCCATCCTTGAGGACAACGAGGTCGTTTATTCGGCCGACGAGGCGACCGGCGGCCATCACCTTACGCTTGTCATTGCCGGAAGCAAAGACATCCCCTTTGAAGAAGCCGAAGAGTTTAAACTCCACTCTGATTTTGCCGAGTATCTGGGGATTGTCCGCCCGGTGCTGGAAAAAATGGCGGGTATTGTTCACCGCCACCTCCAGGATTTTCCAGAAATTGATTCGGTTTACCTTGTTGGCGGGACGGCTATTCCCGATGGTTTTGAAGATATATTTGCCGATGAACTGGCCAAAAAGGTGGTAAAACCCGAAGATCCAATCTTAACCACCCCCCTGGGGATAGCCCTGACCGG
>JBNJDC010000228.1:0-2820 GCA_051744565.1 bacterium | reverse complement strand
TTCTGTAAAAACCTCCGGCACTGGATAGGGCTCAGATTAGCCAGGTCTTCCTCACCGGAAGCCCCGGCTATAATTTTTATCCCCCCCGGCCCCGGTTCAATAATCTCCTCCATCTGTTTTTCTTCCTCAAATACATGCAGGAGGTTACAGGGCGGCTGAACATCGGTGATAACATTCACATTGGCCAATCCAAGGTCCATATCAACCACGGCCACCTTACGATCAAGCCGGCTGAGGGCTATGGCCAGGTTAACAGCCACGTTACTTTTTCCCACGCCGCCTTTGCCGCTGGTTACCGTAATAACTTCCGCTCGTTCCTGGCGGGGGCGCATGTCCGAGACCTGGTCGGCAGGTTGTGATTCTTCATCCATAATTTCCCGTAATTTCTGGGCCTGGTCGGTCATTATTGATCGACCTCCGCAATCAACTGAGTCACACGATCCGGTTCAGCCATTTCCAGATCATCGGGAACTCCCTGGCCGTCCGTGAGATAAGCGATGGGCAGGTCTGTTTCCTGAAGCAGGTTGTATAAAATACCGTGCTGGCGGGTTTCATCCAGCTTGGTCACCACTAACCTTTCATAATCAACGGAAGAAAATCCTTCCAGCACGCTTTTCACGTCACTGAAACAGGAAGTAGCACTCAGGACAAGATGAGGGATAACCCTGTAATCCGATTTTTTAAGAGATTCCAGGTGCTCAACTCTTTCCTGGTTATACTGGCTTCGGCCCGCGGTGTCAACAAAAATCATATCCACCTGCTTATCGGCCATTTTATCGACCGCATCTGCAAAATCCCCCTGTTCTTCGCTCACATCTATGAGCGGAACCTGTAAAATATCAGCGTAGCTGGCCAGCTGTTCAACCGCCATCAGCCGGTAATGATCCATGGTAATAAACCCCACTGATTCCTGTTCCATGCTGAAAAAATAGGCCGCAAGTTTTGCCAGAGTTGTAGTTTTCCCAACACCGGTGGGCCCAACAAACGGGACCAGCACCGGGTCCTCGTCGACTGTATTCAGAGGCGGATGCTTTTTAAAATCTTCTCCAACAACCTCTTCAAGCCGATCAAGTAAAAAATCAAGATTGTCAATATTTTCCGGCGAAGTTCTCTTTCTGATCCGCCTGATAACGTCCCGAATATGCTCCTCGCGGACACCATTTTTACACAACCGCTGATGAATTTCATCCAGCCGCCCCGGAAAATTCGGAGTGGTTTCAGTTGTTTCCTTTTTCTCCAGACGATCAGATAATTCATCAACTTTTTCCGAAAGGAGATCAGTATTTTCTATGACCCGGGACAGTTTATCCCGAGTTTCAGTGTCAATTTGATTATTTTTTTCCCGCTGCGGCGCTGTCGCCACCGGTGAAGATTTTTTTGATTTATTCGTTGTATTTGTCATTTTTTTGCTCTTAGTTTTACCGGGACTGGGGCGGGAATATGTACTGGCGTTATTATTTTGCCCCTTTTGATCAATAAGCCGGGCAGCATGTTCCCGGGGAGAAAAATCCGGCGAAGCCGGCTCATCCAGTTCCCACGTCCGTTCCGTATTTTTTTTGCCGCCGGAAGAGCGGGTATCGGAACCGTTTGCAGGGGCGGAATTATTCTTCAATCCTCCTTTGGTTTCTGGAAGTTTAGCGTCAACCTCAACCAGGGTTTCCTGAAAAAATCCAAGGAACCCTCCGCGTCTTATCTTTCGTTTATCTTCAATTACTGCATCGTTGCCCAGGTCCATCTTTACCTTCAATAGAGCCTCATTCATATTTTGAGCCTGATAAGTTGTTTTTTTAGCCATTGCCAATCACCTTAATTGATGTTGATTAATCCAGATATAAATTACTTTTTAGATACTTCATTGATTTTCTCCCGCCGGCTCAGCGGCCATTGAACCACCAATCTGGCGCAGAACTTCCAGGTCCGCTTCGTCGGATACCTCTTCGTAGGACATAACAGTAATGTCGGAAACATGATTTGATATAAATTCATACACGGAACGACGCAGCATAGCTGAAACAATTAATACCGGCTGCAGCCCCTGTTCCTCGAGCTGTTGCCAGACAGAATTAAACTGCTCAATAAATTGCTGCGATTCCTGGGGGGACAGGGCCAACCCCTGCTCGCCTTCATTTGCTCGCTGCTGAAGGAACTGTTCAAATTGAGGTTCCAGGGTTATCACCTGGAGAGTATCCTCATCATCCAGGTGAGCCCGGGTAATTTCTCTGCCCAGGGCCATCCGGCAGTATTCAGTTAAAAGCTGGACATCCTGGATATTTTCCCTTAGATATTGATCCAGGGTTTCCACGATAGTAACCAGGTTGCGGACAGAAACTTTTTCCTCCAGCAGTCGGGTTAACACTTTCTGAAGCAGGCTCGGTGAAACCGGATCCGGATAGACCTCATCCACCAGGCGGGGATAGTCCTCTTCAAGCTGCTCAACCATGGAGTGAATTTGTTCCCGGCCCAGTATTTCATCGGCGTGATCCTTGATTATTTCAGTAATATGAGTGGCGATCACCGAGGAGGGATCAACAACCGTATATCCGGCCTGTTCGGCTTTTTCCCGCCTATCCTCGCCAATCCAGGTGGCCGGAAAACCAAAAGCGGGTTCAATAGTTTCTTCCCCCTCCAGTTCTTCAGTTACATCCCCCGGGTTCATAGCCAAAAATTGCTCCGGATAAACTGTCCCTTCGGCCACTTCTGCATTTCTTATCTTAATCACATACGCGTTCGGATCAAGCTGCATATTATCCCGAATACGGATCGGTGGAACAATCAATCCCAGGTCCAGGGCCATCCGCCGGCGGATAACTGAAATCCTTT
>JBNJDC010000227.1:0-2823 GCA_051744565.1 bacterium | reverse complement strand
GATTAGCGGGCAGAAAATAGCGGCATAAATATAATCGGATATATTTTTGCCGCTATTGTTGCCCCGATATCTGGCGAAGCGCTTCGCCAGGGCGCTGTTGTCACAGCGCTCAAAAAATATAGGTTTGTTTTCAATCCAGCAAATCAGAATTACAATCCAGTCCATAAAAGCAGTTCAAGGTTCAAAGTTTAATCTGCGTCCATCAGCGTTTATCTGCGTGCTATCCAATGTTGAATTTATTTTTGCCTAATTTCCTAATCTCTTAATCTCGATTCTCGATATCAATTTTGAGGTGATTGCTTTCCCGTCCGTAATTTGAAAAAACACACGGGATTATCGTGACACGTTACAGTTGGGGCTTATTGTCTTTATTCCCATCAACTTGTTTCTGGTGATAGTTGATGGTTAAAATTAACACAAAATTCAAAATGGATTCCGCGGTCAGGCCCCGGAATGACGGGCGGGGACGTCCATCAAAGTCAGGATGGATTCCGGGGTCGGGGCCCCGGAATGACGGGCGGAAGAGAATGTCATTGCTGAACTCGATTCAGCAATCCATTTTGAATTTGACGTTGATTAAAATATACATCAGCAATTCAAAATCAAGTTGGATTCCGGGGTTAGCAAAGGTTTCTTGACCTAACCGTCGGTTGTCAATTCCCTTCTAATTTACCGGGAAATGCTACCGGAACCCGGAGATCAGTCGTTTTGCTTCCCGGGCTGAAATGATGTATAGAGCCTAAAAAATTCAAAGTAAGCACGATTACATTGGAGATTCTATCATTTTTACCGATCATTTAAGAATAGAGGCTTAAAATTCTGGGCCCGAATTTTTGAATTTCCCTCGTCCCCAGGTTTATTAAATTTTTATCCAAGCTCCTTCACTTCTTCCCTTCTTCACCCCTTCACTGTTTTTAATACTTCGTCACTGAATTTATAAGTTTAAAACTTAATCTCTATTCTCTTAATCTCCTAATCTCTAGTTCCCCTAATCTCTAAAAAAACTTATCCTGCTTGGCTTCACAACAGCTTCTACTATAATATAAATGGTGGGAAATATATTTTCTTAAAAATTAACCGTTGAAAGGGAAAATTAATGGAATATTTTGAAATATTTACGCTGGAAAAAGGGGAGGCAAAAACTGTTGAAACCTCCCTTGTCCCTCTGACTGTCAAATATGAAGGGGATAAGTTGTTTTACAGCCGGCCGCAAATTGATGAACCTGAAGCTGACCCGGTCCGTAAAACTTTTTTGATTGGGAACGCGGACAGCATCCTGCACCTTTCCTATTTGCCGGTATATCCGGACCGGCCGGTGGTTTTTAAGCCCGAGGATCAGATTGTTGTCCCCCCCGGGGAGAAGGGGTTCTTCTGTCTTTCCATTTGCTTGGGAGTGGGGATAAAAATCACCGAAACTGATACGGTGCTGGAAGAACTCCTGGAAGCTCCCCGCAAAAACAGCTACTGGGGGCCGACAACGGAGGGGATTCTCACCTACCAGGTGCGCTGTCTGTCGGCGAGCGATCCCGTGGATTTAGTTGAAAAAACCGATCCTCTCGAGGCCGTGGTGCCGGTTATATTTCACAACAAGCGGGATGTTGTCCAGGAAGTTACAAAGTGTCTCGTGCCCCTCCGGGAACTGGATATTTACCGGAGGTCAAATTCAGAGCTGGTGTTTGAGACGTTAAGCCTCGAACAGAAAGGGGAAAATGATCAAATTCCCTACCCCCAGAAACGGCCGCCGTCGGGTTTTGGTAATTCACTGGAGAAGGTAAGCAGCGCGCCAAACAAACCGCGGACTCTCCTGGAAAATGTGAGCAAGTTTACCGGCTGGCAGCAGCTTACGGGGGTGTTTGTCGACCGATGAGTCCCCTCAACCGGTTTGTTGAATTAATTGCCGCCTGGCCCTGGCAGCAGATAGGGGTGATTGTAATAACCGCCCTGGTGGGATTTTTAATTGCCCGTCTGCTCAGTAAACTGGTCGGGAGCCAGGTGGAAAGTAAAATGGATTCGACCTCGGGGATGATTGCCAGTAAGATAACATTTTATTTCCTGCTCGTGGTGGTTGTTGCCGTTATTTTACGGGAGCTTGACGTAAGCCTGGGTGCCCTGCTGGCCGCCGGGGGATTTCTCGGCCTGGCCCTGGGGTTTGCCGCCCAGACTTCGGTTTCCAACATGATCAGCGGGATATTTTTAATATTTGAGCGTCCGTTTAACGTGGGGGACGTAATAAAAATAGAGGGCGAGGTGGGTTTTGTCTTAAGTATTGATCTTTTGTCCACCAAGCTCAGGACTTTTGACAATCTCTACCGGCGGGTTCCAAATGAAAAAGTTTTGAAGAGTGATATCACCACGATAACCAAATACGACATCCGGCGGCTGGATATAAATACCAGTATAAGTTATGACGATGATATCGAGGTGGCCAGGGAAACGCTCCTGGAGGTGGCCGAGGACCACCACCTGGTGATGGGCGATCCCGAACCGGTGGTTCTTGTTACCAAAATGGGCGAATCGGGAATTGAGTTGATCCTTCGCTGCTGGTTTTATAAGACGGATTATATTACTCTGCTGACTGAATTGACCCACCGGGTTAAGGTCGCCCTGGAGGAGGCCGGTTGCACTATACCCTTCCCCCACAAAACTGTCTATGTCCGCAACGAGGAGGACTGGGAAAAGGCTGCCGCCCTGGAAGAAAATAATTGAAAGATTATCAATTGATGAGGAACTGTCTTGGCCTTTAAAAAAGCTCTTACCATAGAAGAAATTCTATCGGAAACCGAAGATTACGAGCGAGTAATCACGGCGGACACGCCCCTGGCG
>JBNJDC010000226.1:0-2843 GCA_051744565.1 bacterium | reverse complement strand
AGAGCATATTGATCGCCTGTATAAATCGGCAAAAGTGATAAATCTTGATATTCCGATGGCTCCGGAGGAAATGACTGAAGCCTGCCTGGATGCCTGCCGCAAAAATGATATAGAAAGTGGTTACATTCGTCTTGTGGTTACCCGGGGGGTGGGAGACCTGGGATTGGACCCCGATAAATGTGATGAACCCACGGTGTTCATTATAGCAGCGGACATCGAGCTGTACCCCGAGGAAGCTTATGAGAAAGGGCTCAAACTGGTGAGTGTGCCCACCCGCCGGAATGCTTCCGAGGCTATCAACCCCCGGGTTAAATCTTTGAACTATCTGAACAATATAATGGCTAAAATGGAGGCCAAACAGGCGGGTATGGAAGAAGGAATAATGCTGGGGCCGGACGGGTATGTGGTTGAATGTACCGGGGATAATATTTTCGTGGTTGAAGATAATAACCTGATTCGAACCCCGCCGCCCTACCAGGGAGCACTTGAGGGAATTACCCGGGAATCTTTGCTGGAAATTGCTGGTGATGAAGGGTTTGAAGTGCGCGAGGAACCTTTGAATCGTTATGACTTATACGTGGCCGATGAATGTTTTGTAACCGGTACGGCCGCCGAAGCACTGCCTGTCGTGGAAATTGACAGCAGACCGATCAGCGGCGGTGAACCGGGACCTGTCTCCAAGAAACTAATTTCCAAATTTCGTGACCAGGTAAGCGTTCACGGCGAAGAAATCTAAGTCAATTAGGTAATAATATTTTGAAAAGGTTGAGAAAGAATGACCCAGGATGAGAATGAAACGGTTTCAGGTGAAGAAATAGAAGCTTGCCGGGAAGATATTTCCTGTGAATTTAATACTTTCCAGAAAATTTTTCTTGGACTTCAACATACACTGGCAATGTTCGGGGCCACAGTCCTGGTCCCCATACTTACAGGGTTAAATGTATCTGCCACTCTTTTTGCCGTAGGAGCGGGGACCCTTATTTTTCATCTTTTCACCCGCGGGAAGGTTCCCGGTTTTTTAGGGTCCTCTTTTGCTTTTATTGCCCCGCTTACGCTTGTTGGAGAACTGGAAGGATTGACTTTGCGTCATGCCCAGGCGGGAATAATTGGTGCTGGAATTGTCTACATCCTGGTTGGAATAATTGTCCAGTTGATTGGCCCCGATAACGTTGCCAAAATATTTCCGCCGGTGGTTACCGGTCCGATTATCATGGTTATTGGCCTGGGACTTGCGCCCACGGGAATTAAGATGGCGTCGGGGCACTGGCCGGTAGCCGTTATTACTCTTATAGTTACTGTTATTTTTGCTGTTTTTGGGAGGGGTTTTTTACAGGTTATTCCCATCTTACTGGGACTAATAGCAGGCTATGTGGCTGCGGTGAGTGCGGGGTTGATTAATTTTGAAATTGTTAAAGAAGCCAGCTGGGTGGGAGTTCCCGGTTTTACCTGGCCCCTTTTTAACTGGAAAGTTTTCTTAATAGTTACCCCGGCTGCTATTGTCTCTATTGTTGAACATATTGGTGACGTCCTGGCAATCGGGAGCACGATTGGTCGGGATATAAGACAGGACCCGGGTTTGGATCCCACCCTTTACGGGGGAGGAGTGGCAACAATAGTTTCCGGACTGTTAGGCGGGCCTTCGCTTACTACTTATGGAGAAAATATAGGTGTCCTGGCCCTGACCGGAGTTTATTCGACTTTTGTGGTTAGCATGGGAGCCCTCTGGGCTATAATTTTTTCTTTTATTCCTAAAATAGAAGCAGGGATTAAGGTTATACCGGATCCCGTTATTGGCGGGGTTTCAGTCCTGCTTTACGGGATGATTGCCGCTATTGGTCTTAGAACAGTCGTCGATAATGAAGTGGATTTAACCCTTTCCCGGAATTTAATTATTGCCAGCATAATCCTTGTTCTCGGCGTAGGGATTGACGATATAGTTGTTATGGAAGGTGTAAAAATGAGCGGGATGGTAATTGCAGCCATCAGTGGAATTATTCTTCATCAGCTACTTCCCGACTGAATTTTTTCTTTCCTGATTATTGAATATTCATGGAATAAACTGAGCCAGGAGAAGTTTATATAAAGCTATTGTGTTGTTTATTTGTCCTGGAGAACGTAACATTATAAAGGATCAGCGAAGGATTTGACGCTGCTTTTAGATTATTATTTGCGGGGAGATAATCATGTTATGTGATAAGTGCGGCGAGGCTAAGGCAACAGTCCATCAGATCACAATTTCTAACAATGAAATAACCCATCATCATCTCTGTGAAGAATGTGCGAAAGAAATGGATGTTTCGCCCCAGGGGAATTCCGGCGAAAATTCAGTCTCCAGTCTTCTTTCCTCCATGTATGACGAATTTGAAAAATCGGAGGAGTGTGTTACATGTGGAACAACTTTTGCAGAGTTTCAGCAGAAGGGTCGGGTAGGTTGTGAAAACTGTTATTCTGCCTTCGCCAATCAGCTTGAACCGCTGGTAAAAAGAATCCACGGCTCCGACCAGCACGTGGGCAGCAGCGCCCAGGGGGGGGAACTGCAGAAAATGTCCGGTGAACGTAAATTGCAAATCTTACAAAAAGACCTTGAGCGGGCGGTTAAAAAGGAAAATTATGAAAAAGCGGCAGAACTGCGCGATCGGATTGAAAAGCTGGAGGAGGCAGAAGCGAATTGAGTGAAATAGTTAATGTCCTCAATTTACCCTCCTGGTTGAGCGGGGATGATATTGACCGGGAGGTGGTTGTTAGCAGTCGAATAAGGTTTGCTCGCAACCTGGTTGAATATCCTTTTGCCGACAGGGCCACAAAATCAGATAAATTAAATATTCGGGAAGAAACATATCAGG
>JBNJDC010000225.1:0-2856 GCA_051744565.1 bacterium | reverse complement strand
AAGAAGCTGGTTTGGCCTGGGCCTGCAATCACTGCAGGATTCCCCGGAGACAGAAGGAGTTCTTGTGGGGTCAGTTTATGAAAACTCACCGGCAACAGAAGCTAATATCCAGCCGGGCTGGCGATTACACTCAATTAACGGTCAGGAAGTTGGAGCTCTTTTTGCCAACCAACTCGTGGAAGTGGAAAAACAGCTTGCCCGGCTTCCCGTTGGTGAGAAAGCACAACTTGAATTTTATACGGAAAACGGAATTAAAAAAATTAATATCTCCTCCCGGGAATTTGTCGATAAAATAGGCCGCAGATTTCACCTGCCCGAGTGGGGGATTAATCTACGGGAGTTGACCTGGTGGCTGGTTAGAGAAGAAAATTTACCGGTGGATAGGGGATTGCTGGTTACCGGACTGCGGACCGGAGGCCCGGCAGCTGAAGCTTCCCCCGCCCTGCGTGAAGATGACATAATTACTTCGATAAACGGTGATACGCTGATTGCGGATAAAGAAAAATTAACGGAGTTTGATACTGATTTATTATTGCTAAATGTTATCCGGGATAATTCGGAGTTGGTTGTTGGCTTAAATCCGGATGAATTTCTGGAATCCGAACAGCGGCCCCGGGAATTTTCCCGGCCCTGGCTGGGGGTTCGACTGCAGGTTTTGACAGCAAAATTACGCAAAAAAATTGCTGCGGATTTACCGCCCGCCCTACGAGTTACAGAAGTCTTTGAACGGACCACGGCCCGGGAGGCCGGTTTGGAAGTGGGAGATATAATTACTGCCGTCGACGGTGATGAACTCAATGTCAGCCGGGAACATCACACCCGTAGATTTTTTAACATGCTTGAGCGCTATTCAATTGGAGATACTGTAGTTCTTACAGTCCGGCGTTCTGGTCGGGAAAAACAGATAAATGCTCGCCTGGAAGCCTCGCCCGCTTATATTCGGGAGGCCAATCGTTTCCAGGATCGACGCTTCGGTCTGAAGGTCCGGGAAGTTATGTTCCGGGATAAAATAAAGAACAGCTGGCCGGCCGGACTGTCGGGAGTACTTGTCCGGTCGGTGGAATCTGGAGGCTGGGCGGGCCTGGCCGGTCTGCGCGCCGGTGATTTGATAGTTTCTATTGCCGGCGAATCGATTTCTTCACTGCAAGAGTATCGTAAAAAAACTAAAGAGCTCCACCGGAAGAAACCGGGAAATATTTCGATGTTTATTTATCGGAACCAGAGGAGTCGCTACCTGTTTTTAACCCCAAAATGGACGGATTAAACTTTTTTAAGGAGTGAGTAAAATGAATAGGAAACATCAGCTTATTTTTTCGGGTGCCTTATTTATGTTGCTCTTTTTGGCGGGCCCGGCGCTGGCTAAAACAGCGGGAAATATCGTTGATGAAAATATGGAGGCCATAAGACCGCTTTCATTTACAGTTAACGTTTCAATGTCCAATCCGCAGATGCCCATGCAGCAGGGGAATGAGCAGGAGATCCGCCATCATACCGCCGGTGTCCTGGTGGACAGTAAGAATTTGCTGGTGAGCACAAGTGAATTGAAGGGACCGATGGGACCCTCCATCCCCATGCTCGAGCAGCAGGGCTGGGAGGTAAATACTACCACTTCCAATTTTGAGGTGGAACTTGCCGACAGCTCCGTGAATGCCAGGCTTGCCGCCCGGGACAGCCGGCGGGGAGTTGCCATAATTCAGCTTGAGGAAGAAGTTCAAGCTGTGGATTCAATTGATTTAAAAACAGGTCAGGAAGAACTTGATTACGGGGAGGAAGTACTGCTGCTGAATCGTTTCGGCGAGGAGTTAAATTATAAACCCCGGATTTATTATACAAACGTCAGTGGGATCATTGATAATCCCCGGCGAATGTACGGGCTTATGAACCTCCAGGAAATACATACCGGTTACGTTGGCTCACCCGCATATGACGAGGAGGGTAACCTGGTGGGGATTGTCCTTTTGCGCTCGGTTGGCGATAATACCTCCAATACCTCCGGAAGTCCGATGATGCCGAATATGCGGGCAATGGTTCAGGCAATGCAGCCTTTTGTTCTACCGGCGGGGGAGATAGCAGAAGTGGTGGATAATCTCTGAGTTGAGAGTTTATTGCCTGGATCGCCGTGAACTGAGTTTATGTCTCACCTTCTAAAACTGTAGAGGGGAAGCTACCAAGAAGCTTTATTGTTGGCTTTTATTGGTTCTTTTTTATTTCTTCGCCGATGGCTTCGGCCAGCTGGCAGACGGTAAGGGCGTAATGGTTTGAATGGTTGTAATTGTAGATGGCGTGAAAATTATCAGTTACAGCAAACCTCAACTGATCGGTATCCCCGGGGGTGATCAATTCCGTTCCCGGGGGAGCCTGTTCGTTTTCCTCCAGGGACCGGGCACATCCCTGTTTTGTATTCCAGCCGTGTTGGGCGATATAATTGGCAATTGAGGCGAGGATATCTGCTTCACTGTTCCAGATGTCCGCCCAGCCCGTGCCGGTGAAATCAACCGCATAGTTTTGATAGGTGGAGGGTAAAAACTGGGGCTGGCCCATGGCTCCCGCCCAGGAGCCTCGCCGGTCCTTAAGGGAAAAATCCAGCTCTTCGTGTATTTGAAGCAGACTGAGCAGTTCCGAGCGGAAATAATCGGCCGAGCGCGGATGACCGTAAGCCATCGTGGTTAAAGAGGAGAGCAGGTCGTATTCGTAGCGGTGGTTCCCGTACCGACTTTCTATTCCCCAGATAGCAAGCAGATATTCGCCCGGAATTTCATACTCCTGTTCTATTCTGGTCATTGTATCACTGAGTTGCCTGTATTTTTCAGCTCCCTGTTCAATCATAGTTTCATTTACAAACCATTGCCGGTATTC
>JBNJDC010000224.1:0-2899 GCA_051744565.1 bacterium | reverse complement strand
TATTTTGAAGAAAGCAAACGCAATCATTCGGCCCGCTTGATGCCCTTTATTGATGAAATTTTAAAAAAACACGATCTTGATTATGGACAGATTGACCGTCTGGCGGTATCGACCGGCCCCGGTTCTTTCACCGGGATTCGTCTGGGAGTGACTGCCGCAAAAAGCCTGGCCCTGGCCTGTGAGGCCCGGCTGGTGGCGGCAACTAATTTGCGGCTCCAGGTTGAATACGTTCGCAACTGTTCAGCGGTGGTGGAGTCGGTTATCGATGCCCGGCGCGGTGAGTTATACCGGCAGAAATTTGAATTGGAAGCCGGAGAGGTAAAAAAAATAAATGAGCCTCATTTGATTACCCCCGGCGATTTAAAGGCTGAAGTCGGCGTCGAAGAGGTAATGATGGTCTATAGAAATCGAAGCTGGCAGCCGGTTCCGGACGATTGGCCGGAAAATGTAAGGTTTTATTCTCCCGTGTTGAGCCGTTCTCTGGCTGCCCCTCTGGCTAAATTAGCTGGAGAAAGGTTTGAGTCCGGGCGGGATGTTGATCCGGATCGAGTCAAACCTCTGTATATTCGCCGCAGTGATGCCCAGCGATCACGGGAGTAGACCGATGAAAATTCGCAAAATGGAAATTGATGATATTTCCCGGGTTACTGAGATTGAAGCTGAGTCCTTTTCCCGTCCCTGGTCGGAAGAAATGATTTACCGGGATTTGACGGAGCATTCCCCCGCCTCCTTTTATGTTGCCGAAGATGAAGGTGAAGTCGTAGGACATATTTCTGTCTGGCGTTCGCCGGATGATATTCACCTGACTACCCTGGCTGTGGCCCCCGAGCGGCGGCGGGAAGGGATTGCCAGTGCTCTGGTGCAAAAAATTATAGAGGAGCATTCTTCACAGCGCCCGGAAATAGTCCTGGAAGTGCGCGAGTCCAACCGGCCGGCTCTCGAATTGTATCAGAAATTTGGATTTGAGATTCGTGAGCGTCGGATCCAGTATTACGTGGATAATGGCGAGGACGCTTTTGTTATGGTTTATAACTGCAGAGAAAAAGCAGGAGAGATTGCGGATGAAACCACCAGAACGGGTTCAGGCTGTACTTGATAATTTACCGGCTGAACCGGGAGTTTACCTGTTAAAAAGTTCGGGCGGTGAGGTGCTTTACGTGGGGAAGGCCAGCAGTCTTAAGGATAGATTGCCGGACTATTTTAGAGATTACGAGAGAAACGACGCCCGCCGGCAGGCGCTGGCTGAACGGGTGGAAGATATAGAAACTATTGTGGTGGGGGGCGAACAGGAAGCGCTTGAACTTGAATATGACCTGATCAAAGAATACAGGCCCCGCTACAATGTTGCTTACCGCGATGATAAGAGCTACCCCTACATAAAAATAACGGATGAAGTTTATCCCCGGGTTTATGTTACCCGCAATCGAAAGCAAGATGGCAGCCAGTATTTTGGTCCCTATACTAACGTGGGCAGTATGCGCCGGATCCTGGAGACGGTGCGGGAAATATTTCCCTATCGTTCCTGTTCCCATGCGCTTCCCGCCGGCGGCGATCCGGAAAAATTTTCTCTCTGTCTTGATTACGATATAAAACAGTGTCTTGGTCCCTGCGTGGGTAAACAGTCGGTCGAAGATTACAGGGAAATGATAGAGGATTTAATTGAGTTCTTAAAAGGTAATTATCAGCCGGTAAAGAAACGGTTAAAAGAAAGAATGGAGGATTATTCCGGGCGCAAAGAGTTCGAAGCGGCGGCCGTGTATCGGGACCGCTACCGGGCGCTGCAGGATTTTATGGAGAATTCATCTTTTGTGGAATCTACAGAGAATGCTGACGTTCTTGGCGTGGGGGAGGCACAGGGGGTTACTTCCCTGGTATTGTTGCGCATCCGTGGTCACCGGGTGGTCACCCGGTTGGAATTTCCGCTGGAAAATGAGGCCCTGGATCACAAGGAGGCACTCCAGGATTTTATCCTAACTTTCTACCCGGCTGTAAGCGTGATTCCCGAGCTACTGCTTGTGGAAACAGATCTCCCCGAGAATCAACTGGTAGAAAATAAATTGAGTGAACTGGCCGGCAAAAGCGTTCGAATAAAAGTTCCCAGGATTGGCGAAAAGAAAAACCTGGTTAATTCAGCTATTCGGACGGCAGAGCTGGCGGCTACAAACAAGTCAATTTCAGCCCGTCGCCGGGAGGGGGATTTGCTGGCTGTTATCCAGGATATGTTTGATTTATCGGAGATACCCCGGGTGGTGGAAGGATTCGATATCAGCACGCACGGGGGCAAAAGAACGGTGGGCAGCATGGTGCGATTTATTAACGGCCAGCCGGAAAAGGAAGGTTACCGCCGGTATAAGGTTAACCAGGGGGGAGAAATTGATGATTATGCTGCGTTGAACGAAGTGGTGTTTCGGCGCTATCGGCGCCTGTTGGAGGAAGATAGACCGCTGCCGGAACTTGTGCTTGTGGACGGCGGTCGGGGCCAGCTTAAGGCGGCCCGCAAGGCACTGGAAAAGCTGGGATGTGAGCTGCCGGTGATTTCACTGGCTAAAGAAGAAGAACTGTTGTTTATAGCTGATGAGCCGGCCCCCCGGGATTTACCTGAAAATTCCCGGGTACTTCAATTTTTTCAGCGGGTGCGGGATGAAGCCCACAGGTTTGCTATTACCTACCACCAGGATCGCCGGCAGGGACAGATTTCATCGGGGCTAGAACAGGTAAAGGGAATAGGCCAGGCCCGGCTGCAGAGGTTGCTTCAGGAGTTTGGCAGTCCCGCCCGGGTGCGCCAGGCTTCGGTTGATGAGTTGACGGAAATAGCGGGGATAACTCAAAAAATAGCCCGGAGAATCAAACAGCTTGAACCCCTTGAAGATAAGAGTAAAAAGAAGTAAGCTTGTTTTGG
>JBNJDC010000223.1:0-2900 GCA_051744565.1 bacterium | reverse complement strand
GAAACGGCGAGTTGTTTGATATCAGGCTTAATGCAAGTGCAGTTTACGGTGAAGAGGGCCAGGTTAACGCTATAATGGCCTCCATGGAGGATATTTCCGAAAGAAAAAAGTTCGAGAACATGCTGAAACGCACTCAAAATTTAGGAAAAATAGGCAGCTGGCAGTTGAAAATACCGGAGGATAATTTGGTCTGGTCGGATGAAGTATATAGAATTTTTGGCCTGGAGCCCCAGGAATTTGAAGCTACTTACGAGGCTTTCCTTGATTATGTCCATCCGGAAGATCGAAAAAAAGTCGATGAGGCATATACTTCCTCTATTGAAGATGACCGGGATGAGTATGAAGTTGACCACCGCATAGTTCGCCAGGAAACCGATGAGGTCAGGTATGTCCACGAGAAGTGTCAGCATTTCAGAAATGACGAGGGCGAAATTGTAGAATCAGTGGGGATGGTCCAGGATATTACTGAACGAAAAGAAAAGGAAGAAGAACTACGAGCGTTAAACCAGCAGCTGGACGCCTATAACCAGCAGTTGCAGGCAACCGAGCAACAGCTTAGAGCTGAGATTGAGGAACGAAGAGAAGCCGAGGACAGGTTGCGTGATTATATTGATAATTCTCCGCATGGAATATTTGTGGCGGATCGGGAAGGAAATTATATAGATGTAAATCCCGCGGCCACTGTAATAACGGGATATTCTCGCGAGGAACTTCTGGATCGAAATGTCCTTGACCTTTTGCCGGAGGAAGTACATTCACAGGCCAAAGAGCAGTATGAAGCCATTTTTGAAGATGAGGAATTAAGAGTTGAATTACCCTTTATTACTAAAGACGGGGAGAGAAGAACCTGGATTGTAGATGCAGTTTGCCTGGATGATGAACGTGTCCTGGGTATCACTACCGATATAACCGAGAAAAAAGAGGCGGAAGAGGAGCGGCGGAAGCTGGCCACCGGGTGGGAAACTACGGACAGTGGTTTAATTATCACCGATATGGAAGGCAACATTGAATCCGCAAATCCGGCTGCGCGCGATATGCTTGGCTATACTGGAGATGAAATGAAAGGGGGGCATGTTAGTAATTTAACTCCCAGGGCCGCCCCCTCGGACGAAGTTGTTGAAGCTGTCAAATCGGAAGGAAGTTGGGAAGGTGAGGTCGAACACGAGCGTAAAGATGGCAGCACTTTTCCCACTTATTTTTCCAACTCTATAATCCGAAATGATTCCGGAGAGCCAATTGGAATGCTGGGTATTCTTCGGGATATTACGGATCAGAAACAACGGGAAGAGGAACTGCGGGCGGCCAACCAGCAACTTGAAGCCCAGAACCAGCAGCTGGACGCCTATAACCAGCAGTTGCAGGCAATCGAGCAACAGCTCCGGGCGGAAGTTGAGGAGCGCAAACAGGCGCAGGAAAGACTCCGGTTTGCTCAGCGGGGCACCCGGATGGGAGTATGGGAGTGGAATGTTGAAACTGATGAGGTCGTCTGGACTGAAGCCATGGAAGCTCTCTTTGAGCTGGAAGTTGGCGAATTTGACGGTTGTTTTGAAACTTTTCTCAATTACGTTGTTGAAGCTGACCGCGATATTCTCGTCCGGAAGGCAGAAGAAGTGCTGGAAAGCGGGGAACCGGGGTCTTGCGAATTTCGTGTTGATTTGCCCGAAGGAGGAAGACGTTGGATGGAAAGCCGGTTTAACCTGGTTGGCGACCGGCTTATGGTTGGGGTTACAATGGATATAACTGAACGCAAGCAGATGGAAGAGCAGCTAAAATTAAGAGATAAAGCGATAAATTCGGCGCGCGAAGGGATTGTTATTACCGGTAATTCCTCTCAAAATTATCAAATATTACATGTAAACAGGGGTTTTGAAAGAATAACAGGCTATAAAGAAGAAGAGGTGATCGGGAAAAATCCCGCTTTTCTGCAGGGGACGGAATCTTCAGGGGAGGAAATAGAAAAAATAAAACAGGCCCTTGCTGAGGAACAACATGTGGAAGTGGAGCTTAAAAATTACCGGGCGGACGGGGAAGTTTTCTGGAATCAAATGTCAATTACTCCCCTGGAAACTGGCGAAAATGGGGAAGTGAAAAATTTTGTCGGGATTATAAAAGATGTGACAAAACGAAAAGAAAGGATAAATAAAATACGCCAGGCGGAAAAAATGTCGGCGCTCGGGGAAATGACGGCGGGGTTAATGCACGAGATAAACAATCCCAACGCTTTTATCAGTGGTAACCTGGACTATTTATTTAACGCCTGGGAAAAGATTGACAATTATCTTCAGCGGGAAGATGTTGATGACGAAATAGTTGAAGATTTACTGGATGAAATCCCCGAGACTTTTAAAGCAATGAAATCGGGCAGCAAACGGATCAGTAAAATAATTAACAAAGCCAAACTTTTTGCCCGCCGGGTTGATCGAGACGTCGAGGAGATTATTTCACTTGCCGATTGTATAGATGACGTGGAGGATATAGTTGAAGAAACTTTAACCGCCGGAGTTCAATTTAATATTAACTGGAAGTTGGAAGAAAATCCGGCTGAAGTATATTTCCGGGGAGAAACAGAAGCTATAGAACAGTCCCTGATCAACCTGCTTGATAATGCCGCTCATGCGGTTGAAACGGTGGAGAATCCGCGGATAACCCTGGAAATTACCGCGGATAATAAAAATATAATGATGAAAGTAATTGACAACGGCGAGGGTATTCCCGAGGAGAAACAGGAGAAAATTTTTGAACCTTTCTTTACAGAAAAACCCCCCGGCGAAGGAACCGGGCTCGGCCTGTCGATCGTCCACGGCCTGGTAAATGAACTGGAAGGAGAAATAGAAGTAGATTCCACCCCCGGGGACGGGACAACTTTTACTATAAAACTCCCCCGGCTGGATGAAGAGAAG
>JBNJDC010000222.1:0-2902 GCA_051744565.1 bacterium | reverse complement strand
TGAATATATTTCAGACAGTGAAATTAAGTCCGGGGGCGCCCGCCCTGTGGATCTCGATGAAATTGTTGAGGAATCCGATATAGTAACAGTTCACGTTCCTGTCACTCCCCAAACAGAAGGTATGTTTTCGGAGGCAGAATTTAAGCGGATGAAAGACGCCGCAATAATTGTCAACTGCTCCCGGGGCGGAATTGTGGATGAACAAGAACTGGTTGAAGCCCTTGACGCCGGTGAAATAGCCGGTGCGGGAATTGATACCTACGTGGAGGAACCCCCGGGGAACACTCCGCTTACAGCACATCCCAAAACCGTCACCACACCTCACCTCGGGGCAACAACCGCCGAAGCCCAGGAGCGAATCGCCAGCCTGGTTATTGAAAAAATAGAAGCCATGGCGTAGTTAAAAAACAACAGGATGATTATCTGATTGGAAAGAAATTATTTTGTTCCTGTGTTCCCTGCGATCCTGGATTAGGGGAAACGGTTCCTGGTTGCTTGTTTCTTGTTGCTGGTTAATTTTATTAACTTAGTCTTCCCCGAGAACGTTTTACACAGAGTTAATATAATTTTTCAGTTTATCATTGCAGGCCTCCCGGTTTTTTTGTTAATTTTAACCCCCCTTTCCCCCTTTTTTATACAGGGTTCAATTTATCTACATTCTTCCCTTGAGAACCTTTCTCTTTTTAACCTGATTTAGGCTGAAGTCTTCCTCCTTTATGGCCGATAAACTAAATAGGTAGTAGATTTTTATACCAGTTGGGTAAGGGGGTGGTGAAAATGAGGGATAAAAGTCAGATAAAAGCGCTAGTTTATCTGCTGGGGGACGAGGATGAAGCTATATATCAAAGTGTTCGCCAGGAATTGTTGGCCCAGGGGCGTGATGCTCTGCCGGTTATAGAAAAAGAGATTGAGAAGCATTCAATTAAAATAAAAGTTAGAGGCCGCCAGTTAATAAACTATTTAAAAACCAGAAAAAAACCACGGACCAGACCACCATACGTCTGCTAAATATCTCAGGGAGTGTAATATTCAGTGAATGATAAACAAACGGACATAAGTGCATTGATGACCCTTCTGGGTGATGAAGACCAGGAGGTAGTCCAGTCAGTTCGCAACCGAATAATGGAAATGGGAGCTCCAATCCTGCCGGAATTAAAAGAACAATATGAGAAGCAGCCTCTGCCGGTAAAATTAAAAATGAAAGATATCATGGCCCGCCTGAAACCCGTCTGTCTTGAAAATGATTTCCGTGCCCTTTTTTCAGGGACAAAGGATGAAAACCTGGATCTTCAGGAAGCGCTCTTCACGGTTTCCCGGATTGGCTATCCTCACCTGGATAAAGAAATATATATCGAAAAATTGGAAGAAATAATATCCCGCGTTGAATCCAAACTTCAACGGTGGGAAACTGTGGATGACCACACGGCAGTTGAAGCGGTAAACGAAGTATTATTTGAAGAATATGATTTTCAGGGAAATGAATCAAATTTTTATGATCCCGATAACAGTTTTTTTAATCGAGTCCTCCAGCGAAAAATGGGCAGCCCTCTTCTCTTGAGCTGCCTCATTTTATTGATTGCCCGTCGGCTGGATCTCCCCTATCAACCGGTGGCTATGCCCGCCCACTGTATTGTTGCCTACTCGGGTAAAAAAAGACGCATATTTATTGACCCTTTTCATTCCGGGCAATTGTTGACCAGGGATGACTGTATTGAATTTTTGAACAGCGCCGGGTTTGGTTTTGTGGAAGAATATCTGGCGCCGGTTTCCGATAGAAAACTTCTCTCGCGAGTGCTAAAAAATCTTCTGAACAGTTACCACCGTTCGCATAACAACTCCCGGATTGAGGAACTGCGGGGATATCTGGCCATTGTTGAGCGTTTTTGCTAACCTAAAGTAAATACGGGAGTGAAATAATGATACCTTTCAGGCTGATGTTTAATCCGGCAAGTTTATTTCGTGAATACCCCCGGCGTGAATGGCGGCGAATAACCCTCTGGTTAAAGTGGGGCCTCCTTTTTTCTTTTTTTGGTCTTTTTTTAAAAGTTCTTATTGTGGATGATCCAGCCGCTGTTAGTTCAGTAATGCGTTTTTTAAAATATCTGTCAGCCGAGAGTGAAACGCAGATCCCCCGATTTATTAATTTTTCACTTTTTGCAATTACCAAGGCCACCTACCTGGTTATTCTCTGGTTTTTAAGGGGATTGATAATATTTATCGGGATGAAAATGATTGCCAGATCTTTTGTGGAATTACCCGTTGCTTTGAGTATTGCCGGGGCAAGTATGGTAGCCGGTTTCTGGTACTGGCTGCCTTACGGCTACTGGTTTTATGCAATTCACAGTGTATTTTTAATTTCTTTTTTGATGGTAAATATTAATAGAACCAGGTATTACAAAGCAGGGCTTATTGGATTTGTTTCCGGAATTTTACCTCTTCTCTTTTAATTTATACCCCACCACCAATATAAAAACTTAACTACCCCTGGAACTGGTAATTCTTAATTCCCCGGTAAAATTCTCTTAAAATTACGCCCAGGCTTGCGGTTACCGGAATACTTAGAATCATCCCCATTATCCCCGCCAGCTCACCGCCGGCGATTACCACAAGAAATACAACCAGTGGATGCATATTCATGCTCCGGGAGAAGACGTGAGGTTTAACCCAGACGTTATCCAGGGCCTGGACAATCAGGAAAAGAACGCCCACCGCTATTAAGGAAGCAGCATCGCTGGTTTCAATTGATTTTATTATAATAGCCGGAATAGCCCCGGCTACCGGGCCAAAATAAGGAACAATATTGGCAATACCGGCAAATATACCAATTACCACTGCGTAGGGAACATCAAGAATAATATCCTCATAGACTCAATTACTAGAAATACACCAACTCTCAAATTAT
>JBNJDC010000221.1:0-2945 GCA_051744565.1 bacterium | reverse complement strand
ACTGCCGGCTGCCAGCGGGTGATAATTGGCACAGCCGGAGTGAAAAATCCGGATTGGTTGGAAAAACTTGTGAGCAATTTTGGCCCGGATAGAATCGTGGCCGGTGTGGATTGTGAGGCCGGCGAGGTTATGATCAGGGGCTGGGAAGAAGCTTCGTTGCTGGCCCGTAATGACTGGCTTGCTCGCCTGGAAGATCTCGGGATTGAAAAAATAGTCTATACTGATGTTGGTCGTGACGGCACCCAGCATGGTCCCGATACGCAGGGAGTAAGGGAGATCTTAAAAAATACGACCCTGGAGGTCATTGCTTCGGGCGGGATAGGGAAGATTGAACACCTGCTGGAACTAAAGGAAATTGATAGTTCACGCCTGGTCGGAGTGATAATTGGCCGGGCACTTTATGAGCGCAACTTTACCCTGCAGAAGGCTTTGAAGGCAATAAAAGACTGATTAAAGCCTTTTTATAGTTTTTGCTTTAGGAGAACTACTTTAATATAATAAACGGGAGTGCATCTGAATGCTTCGGCGGCGTATTATTCCCTGTCTGGATGTGGACGACGGGCGGGTTGTAAAAGGTGTTAATTTTAAAAATTTGCGTGATGCTGGTGACCCCGTGCAAGTGGCTAAAAAATACGATCGTGATGAAGCGGATGAACTTTGTTTTTTGGATATTACTGCTTCCTCGGACTCCCGGGAGATTATGAAGGAAACTGTCCACTCTGTTGCTGAAGAGATTTTTATGCCCCTTACCGTGGGCGGTGGGATTCGAGACACCGATGATATGCGGCAGATTCTGGCCGCCGGTGCGGATAAAATATCTGTTAATACCGCTGCGGTTGAAAATCCGGAACTGGTCGGCCGGGGGGCGGCTCAGTTTGGATCCCAGTGTGTGGTTGTGGCAATAGACGGGAAGAAAATTGATGATCAGACCTGGCGGGTTTATACTCATGGCGGGCGGGAGGAAACAGATCGGTTGGTTCTTGACTGGGCCCGCGAGGTTGAAAAACGGGGGGCAGGGGAGATTTTATTGACCAGTATGGATTGCGACGGTACTAAGGACGGTTTTGATCTCCCCCTGCTGGAAGCTGTTGCTTCCGCGGTAAATATTCCCGTTATTGCCAGCGGAGGCGCGGGTTCGCCCAAACATTTTGTGGAACTGTTCCAACAAACTGAGGCTTCCGCGGGGCTCGCCGCTTCTATTTTTCATTACGATGAGTTTCCGGTCCCCGAGGTCAAAGAAATCTGCCGGCAACAAAATATACCTGTTCGTCCGGCATGGCCCGCGGACAAAAAGGAGGAATTAAGTTGAGTTTAAAAATTGCGAAGGATCTTGTATTTAATTCCCGGGGGTTGATTCCGGCAATAGCCCAGGATTATTCCACGGGAGAAATCAGGATGCTGGCCTACATGAATGAAGAAGCATTGGAAAAAACCGTCCAGACCGGATTTGCCCATTACTACAGCCGCTCCCGGCAGGAGTTGTGGAAAAAAGGGGAGACTAGCGGCCATCTTCAGGAGGTCTGCTCGATTCGCACCGATTGTGATATGGACACCGTTCTGTTGCTTGTTGAACAGACCGGTCCAGCCTGTCATACGGACCGCAGAAACTGTTTTTACCGTGAATATTCTCCGGCGGAGGATGAATGGGAGGAAGTTGATCCTCTGCCTGACGGTTCACTGGGAGCAATACTTGGTCACCTTCAGGAAGTTATTGACCGCCGGGACCGCGAGCGACCGGAAGATTCATATACGACAACCCTTCTCGAGGGGACTGCTCAAAAATCAGCCCAGGATACTATACTGGAAAAAGTGGGCGAGGAAACCGTTGAAACGATACTGGCGGCCAAAAATGAAAATAAAGAGGAACTGGCCCGGGAAATTGCTGATTTTCTTTACCATCTGCTTGTTCTCTGCCGTCAGCAGGGTATCAGACTTGATGAACTGGCCGATGTTCTCTTTGAACGCCGGAGTTGATTGTCTTTGTTGCCCGATATTGACCGGGTAGAAGCCCGGCTGGAAGAATATAATATTGTCCCGGTTTACCAGAAATATACCGCCGATACCATCACGCCGGTTTCTGCCTACCTGGCCCTTAGCCGGGGAGCTCAACGCCGGGGATTCTTGCTGGAAAGTGTTGAAAAAGGGGACCAGATTTCCCGTTATTCTTTCCTGGGGGTTGATCCCGCCGCTGAAATTTCTCTGGAGGACGGCCAGCTGCGGGGGATTGAGGAATTTGATTGCTCGGCCACCGGTGATCCGTTTGCAGCTCTTCAACAGATAATAAACAACTGGGATGTGGCCCCCCTCCAGGAGTTACCCGGTTATACGGGGGGGCTGGTCGGTTATTTTGGTTACGAAACAATAAATTTTATTGAACCTACCGTTTCTGTCCATTTCTCTACAGGTAAAAATGATTTCCCGGACTGTCATCTGTTTTTTGCTGATACCACCGTGATTTTTGATCATGTGGAACGAAGTGTTTACCTGGTGGGGCATCTGCACAGGGGAGAGGGTGCTCCTGTTGAGCAGTATCGAGAAATTGAAGAAAATCTTAATAATTTAAAAAATATAATTTCAAAACGACCTCCCCTGGCAAGGCGGGCGGAGGAGTCCCGGAATGTGGAGGAACGTGTAACTTCAAACTTCAGTCCCGGGCAGTTTCAGGAGGCCGTGCGGCGGGCCAAAGAAACTATTCAGGCCGGGGAAACATTCCAGGTGGTTATTTCCCAGCGATTTGAACTGGAAGATAACAGCCACCCTTTTAACCTTTACCGGCGTCTGCGGGGGTTAAATCCTTCGCCGTATATGTTTTATTTTGATTTTGATGATTTTCAGCTGGTGGGAGCTTCCCCCGAAATGCTGGTTCAAAAAAGCGGCGAGGAAGTACATACACGCCCTATTGCAGGTACAAGGCGCCGCGGGGAAAATCCCGGGGAAGATCAACG
>JBNJDC010000220.1:0-2957 GCA_051744565.1 bacterium | reverse complement strand
TTCCTGAATTTATAATCTTCCTTGTTTTCGGGATCTTCAGCTTTTTCCTCAATTCTTGCGCCCAGGCCCGGGGTTTCCACCTGCTTGAGAATTGCGAGTCCGGCCAGCTCCTCCAGTGATTTTTTCAACCCCACCATCATCCTGATTTCCCCCTGGTAGCCGGTGCCTGCAGCAACAAAGGTGTAACCTACCACCCGGCCATCTTTGTCGAGGGCGGAATAAATAGGGAGATTTTCCTCGCCGTATTCGGCCAGTTGAGTGGAGTCTTTTGCCTCGGGATGGAGGGAAAAAATAGCTTCCTGCCGGGCGTCTTGCGCATGTTGCTCAATTCGCGGCTCGGCCCAGCGATTGATTCCTGAGAGAACGGCGGCCGAACACATGGTGATAATACTGAGTGTAATTATCATTTTAAAAGTTAATTTCACCGGGCGGCCTCCTTTTTTCCAAACATTTGCGGACGGGTGTAACGATCAATCAGGGGGGTGACGGAATTCATCAATAAAATTGAAAACATGACCCCTTCGTCCGCGCCTCCAAACAGCCGGATGACCACAACTAACAGACCACAGCCAAAAGCAAATATCCAGCTTCCGGTCGGAGTTATCGGAGTCGTAACCATATCCGTGGCCATGAAAAAGGCGCCAAAAAGAAGTCCTCCGGCCAGCAGGTGAAAGAACGGAGAGGGCAGGGCGGGGTTAAAAAGGTGAAAAATACCACCAAGAACAAAAACTGTCCCCAGGTAACCAAGCGGAATTCTCCAGTCAATGTGGCCGCGAACCAGAAGATAAATTCCGCCAATTAATATAGCAAGGGCGGAAGTTTCACCGAGTGAACCGCCAACATTGCCCAGGAAAAGGTCCTTATAGCCGGCAACCAGCTCTATATCCTCGTAAAGTGCCTGGGCGAGCGGTGTGGCTCCGGTGACGGACTGGGCTTTTTGATAGAAAAACGGTGCCGCCCAGGTGGTCATCCGGGCGGGAAAGGCGGCCTGCAGAAACACCCGACCGACAAGAGCGGGGTTGAATATGTTGTCCCCCAGCCCGCCAAACAACTGTTTTCCCAGCAAAATAGCCACAATTGCTCCAAGAGCCGTTAAGGTCAGGGGGAATTCCGGGGGGAGACACAGGGCAAGCAGCAGGCCGGTAACGGCTGCGCTTCCATCGTGAAGGTTTATGTTCTTCCCCCTTATGTACAGCACTGCTGTTTCTGTCAAAAGAGCGGAAATTATTGAAACCAAAATGACCGCCAGCGCCCGCGGACCAAAGAAGTAAACGGCACTCGCCGTCGGCGGCAGCAGGGCCAGAAGAACCGAAAACATGATCCGGGGAGTGGTATCCGTGTCCACAAAATGAGGGGAGCTTTTTATCATGAAATTTGAATTGTTGTCAGAACTCAAGATAGAGCCACCTCATTTTAATTTTCATTAATATTTTTTCCCAGCTGCAGCCAGTGAACAAGCGGGATTCCCGAGGGACAGACGTACGAACAGGCTCCGCAATCCAGGCACCCGTCGATATCTTCTTCCCTGGCCTGTTCATAATTACCTTCCCGGACAAGCTTTGCCAGCCGGGAGGGCACAAGCTGCTGGGGACAGTGAGTCACACACCGGCCGCAGCGAATACAGGAAAATTCCTCTTTTATTTGTATATTTTCCGAATCAAATACAGTTACCCCGCCCGTAGTTTTGACAGTGGGGATATCCACTGTTGACTGGGGATCCCCCATCATCGGTCCCCCGTCGAGAAGCATCCGGATCTGTTCGGGATCCACGTTGCCCTCTTCCAGTAAATATTTATAGGGGGTGCCAATAGGCGTCAGGTAGTTTCCCGGCTTGGGAACAGCCGGTCCGGCCAGGGTTACCGGCCTTTCAATGAGTGGTTTGCCGTCAAAAACAGCCTCGGCCAGTGACAGGACTGTATTGACGTTGTTTACGACTACTCCGACCTCCAGGGGCAAACCGGTGGGAGCAACTTTTCTGCCGGTCAGAGCATATACCAGCATGTTTTCCACGCCCTGGGGATATTTGGTTTCAACGAGTTGAACTTCGAAACGGTTGTCGTCAATTGTCTGGCGGAGTTTACGGGCTGCATTGGTTTTGTTCTCTTCGATACCTATAATTCCCCTTTCGGCACCGGTTGCTTTCATTATTAATTCGAGCCCGTCCAAAAGCTTTTCTGAATTTTCCAGCATGATTCGGTGGTCAACCGAGAGGTAAGGTTCGCATTCGGAAGCATTGATGATTACAGTATCAATCTCCTGGTTTTCATCCCCGGCAAGTTTAACGTGAGTGGGGAAGCCCGCCCCGCCAAGTCCGACGATACCCGCCTTCCGGACTCGATCTATAATTTCTTCGCCGCTAATTTCGTCAGTTGAACTGCAGGGTTCCATAAATTGTTTTTCTTCTTTTTCACTATCGGTCTCTAAAATTATACATTCTTCCGATTCGCCGGAAGGAGTTAGTTTCTTTTCAATACTTTTCACTTCGCCGGCCCGTGGGGCATGAACCGGTGCTGATAGGAAACCATCCGCCTCGGCAACCATCTGTCCGCGCAGGACATTATCTCCCGCCTCCACAACCGGACTTGCCGGCTTTCCAATGTGTTGGTGAAGCGAAAGAATTAATTGGTCGGGAGCGGGAAAAACCTGGATGGTTCGTTCCCGGGTTGAACTCTTATATTCCGGTGGATGAACACCACCCTTGAAAGTTGGCAGTTTGTTTAAGAGTCCCATATTTAAAAGTTCCTGTTGGTGATTATTTTAACGCGGTAAACTGCAAGAATGAGCCGGAGAAGTTACATTATCTCCGCGAAAAAATCGCACTATCCGGAAATTATTAAGCCAGATCAATCAAACACAGGAAGTAGTTTAACAGATAGTTTTCAGAAGTTCAAAAAAAGAGTATGGAATCCTAAATTCTATTTTAATATTTGATAGTTTTTAAGGTTGCCCCTGGTTGA
>JBNJDC010000219.1:0-3004 GCA_051744565.1 bacterium | reverse complement strand
GACTGCCGGCTTATAGTAAGCGATAACGGCCCGGGGTTGCCGGAGGACTTTGACCTGGAAGAAACCGATTCGCTCGGTCTTAAAATTGTCCGGTTGCTGGCTGAAAAACAACTAAAAGGAGAGTTCAGCCTCGAATCGGATGAAAAGGGGACAACCAGCATTATAAAGTTTTCACAACCGGATTGAGTCCGCTCAACAAGGGTCAGACTTAAAGTTTAGCCAAAATCAGGCGTTTCATGAATTATTTGGGTTAGTCCAGCCCCGGGAAGGTTGCCATTTTTTGGCAAATGATTCCTGGCGCGCGGCTGCCTCTGTTGGGGGCATCAGGAAGTCATTAATTCTACTAATTACTTTCTTGAGAGGAAGCTCTTCCGGTGACAGTTCCAATTTTTTCAGGAAAGCATGCCAGTTCACTGTTGTAAATTCATCATCGATAAATTCTTCTGAAAAAACAAGTGGTTGCCTCTTTGGGAGTTCTATTTTTCTCCGATTAAAAGTTATCCGAAGTGCGTTTTGTAGTTTTTTGCCGGTGAATTTAAATTTTTTGCTTAAAAACCAAATATCATAAAAATCTTTCATCCGGCTGTTTCCAATCCCCATTTCCACCATGTTCTGAAATTTTTCGGCAATAGCAGTTTCTGGCTGGCAGGCTCTCAACTTTGGAACCGGCAAATCCAGAAGCGACGGATAATCTATCATTTCTGGTTTGGGAACAAGTGAATCTCCAAAACCTATGTCTAATTGAACCTTAACTTTCTGACTACCAAGTTGTGCTTGAAGATGAATCCGTATGCCCTGATAATCATCCGTCGCTCTAATTTGTTGGGATTTGACAGTATCGGTTAGAAAGATCACTCCGTCTTCCGTGTTTACTTCCATCTCACAAAATTCCTTTACAACTTCAACCAGTCCTTTTTCTTCAATTTTTCCCACGAGTGTAAAATCAGCATCACGGGTGGGTCGGTGCAATTCTCCATACCATTTTACAAACAGGGTAGCTCCTTTTAATACAAATTTATCGGCGTAATTAGAACGGGAAAGCCGATACAACAAGCGTTCCAGAACGTAACGGATCACGACAAGATTGAAATCTTCCTCGTACTCGTGGGCTTTGTTTTTGAGGCGATCTCTTATGGACTGAATTTTGGCCGGATCAATTTTTCGAGTCATTGTTGAGCTTCCATGTATGGTCTCATAATCTTCTGGACACGATTGATCTTTGCATATTTCCAGATGTCGTCCATTGTTCCCATGTTTTGTTCACGGAAATTACTCAGGGCTGACAGGCAAACTTCCAGTCCCAGTTTGCTGCGAAATTTAAAACAATCGGCTACTGTTTTTGCCGGACTGTATACTTGAATCTCCACCTGGTCCACGGTGTGTTGCATAATTCCTCTGGAAAATGAATCACCAGTCATACGGACAATTTCCAGCGGGAACTTTACGTCGGGGCTCCAATCCTTGTGGTGAATTGCCATCCATACTTTTGTTGGAATTTGTGATGTCATCCCATGAAATTCTAGAGCTGAGACCAGACAGATCACTCCCTGTTCAATTCTTCTGCAAGCCTCAAGAAGAGATGTATTTACGGAAAAATTGGTTTCCGGAAGTTTGTAGAGGCCTCTTCCGATTTTCTGGAGTTTTCCTCGATCATAAAGTCTATATACATATTTTTTAGGAAGCCCCTGTGCTTCGACATCCTTGGGGCGCAGGATTCCCCTTTTTTTTGCAAGTTCAAGTATTGCCTCCATTTTTTTACTGGACATTAAAATCACCTGTCACTTTTTATAGGCAATTATTAATTTTTGCCGATGATTAGTGACAATAATATAACACATCCCGGTAATTAAGTCTATTTTTTGTTGGCTATCACTGCTATTACTTGCATTCATGTGCCGGTGGAAATTGTCCTTTTTTTGGGGGCGGCAGACTTGTAGTTTATAAATTCCGCCTGTTTTAATAGGGAACTTTTTTTACATATCGGGGAAAATTTTATGGATTATTTTTCATAAATGGTGGATACTTTAAGTGCAGGGGAACAAAATTAAAATAAATTTAAAATAGAGGCTATCATGAATATCAACGAAGCCAAGAAAAAGCTGAAAGCGAGCGAGGAAAAATATCGCCGGTTGTTTGAGACGGCCCGGGACGGGATTTTAATCCTGGACGGAGTTTCGGGGGAAATACAGGATGCCAATCCTTATTTCCTGGAAATTACCGGCTATTCTTTTGCGGAATTAGAAGGCTCTGCTCCCTGGGAGCTGGCGGCTTTTGGCGATATCATAGAGAATAAAAATAGATTTGAAAAGTTAAAAGAAAACGGTGTTGCCCGCTACGACGATCTTCCCCTCCTTACTAAAGACGGCGAAGAAATCCCGGTGGAATTTATCACCAATACTTACCAGGCCGGGGGCAACAGGGTTGTCCAGTGTAATATCCGGGTAATTAAAGAACGAAAAGAGCTGGAGAAAAAAATGCGTCTCTACAGCCAGTCGGTGAAAGAGGCGGCGTTTGAAGTCTACTGGATAAATAGAGGCGGTGGATTTGATTATGCAAACAAACAGGCAGCCCGGCGTTTGGGGTGCCCTGCCGAAGATCTGGGAACTAAGGCTGTCTGGGATGTTGATCCCAATTTCTCCCGGGAAGAGTGGTTTGAGCACTGGGAAGAACTTAAAAAAATCGGAGTCCGGAAGTTTGAAACTGAACATATCGGAGCCGGTGGGGAGGTCTATCCGGTAGAGATTACCAGCAACTATATTCGCCATAACGGCAATGAATACGAGCTGGCTTTTGCCCAGGATATAAGCGAACGCAAAAATTACGAGCAAAAACTGGAAGAAGAACGCGAGATGTTTATCCTCGGGCCTACATTGATTTTTCGCTGGGGGGCTGATTCTGAAAATAAATGGCCAGTAGAGTATGTTTCGCCCAACGTGACTGATTTGCTGGGATATGAGAGGGAAGAATTTATGGACAAGAAAATAAATTATAAGGAAATAATTCA
>JBNJDC010000218.1:0-3023 GCA_051744565.1 bacterium | reverse complement strand
AGATAACTGCCAGATAAATAATTTTTTGGATAGAATCTAAGTAAGCGGAGTTCTTGACAAAAACCAATTACTGCAATACTGTTAATGCAATCGTGCGCTACGGGTTTGAACAACTCATGCTTGCAATTATGACCTGTTTCAAGCCACAAATAAACAGATTTTATGGAGCATAAATTTTCTTTAAAAATTAATAAATTAAATTTTTAAAAAGGAGCATCACCAATGATTGATTTAAGTATGAACGAGGACCAGCTTCAGGACGCAGTAGAGCGAGCCCGGGAAAAAGATATTATTATTCCCACCCTTGAACAACAAAAGAATCCGGAACTGGTTCCGGACAACATCAAAGAAGAATTAACCAATATCGGCCTGTGGGACATAAACCCCCGCAACCTGTTTCGGATTACCTGGCAGAATGAGCCCGTGGAAAGCGGCGGCCAATATGGCGGTGTCAATTACGTTGAACTGCCCAAAGAATTAACCGGAGTGGACGCCCGAATTATTGCCCTGGTGGGAAAATGGTTCCCCACCGGAGCCCACAAAGTCGGGGCCACCTTTGGTTGTCTAGTCCCCCGGTTGGTAACCGGACAATTTAATCCCGCTTACCACCAGGCCGTCTGGCCATCGACCGGAAATTACTGCCGGGGCGGTGCTTATGACTCTTCCCTGCTGGCCTGTGATTCTATTGCGATTCTACCCGAGGGGATGAGCCAGGAGCGGTTTGATTGGCTGTCGAAGGTAGCCGGTGAAACTTTCGCCACCCCGGGAACCGAATCCAACGTCAAAGAAATTTTTGACAAATGCTGGGAGCTGCGAGAAGATCCTGAATACAAGGATCGGATTATTATTTTTAACCAGTTTGACGAATTCGGCAACAACCTCTGGCATTATGAAGTCACCGGCAACGCCATGGAAAAAGTTTTAGACAAGGAACTACGCGAAGACGACACACTGGCCGGAACTGTCCTGACCACAGGTTCTTCCGGTACGCTGGGTTGTGCCGAGTATATGAAAGAGCTCTTTCCAAAAAGCCGTCTTGCTGCCGGAGAAGCCCTGCAGTGTCCAACCCTGTTGAACAATGGATTTGGAGCCCATCGCATTGAGGGAATTGGTGATAAACACGTGCCCTGGATTCACAATGTCCGGAACACGGATACCGTAGTCGGTATCGACGACCAGGACTGCATGGATCTGATCAGGTTGTTTAACGAACCGGCGGGCCACGATTTCCTCCGCGAGCAGGGAGTCAGCGAGCAAATGATTGATAATCTGGAGCTGATGGGAATTTCCAGTGTGGCCAACGTTCTCAGTTCAATCAAGTTTGCGAAAAATTACGAACTGGATGAAAATGACGTTGTATTGACCGTGTGGACCGATTCAATGGAGATGTATGGTTCCCGCCTGAAAGAGCTGCGGGAAGAACACGGGGAATACACCGAACGCCAGGCAGCAATTCATTATGAAGATTGCCTGCTCGGCCAGGAGAAGGATCACGTACTGGATCTTGGTTACCAGGATCGGCAGCGAATCCATAACCTGAAGTATTACACCTGGATTGAACAGCAGGGCAAAATGACCGAAGAACTTAACCGCCAGTGGGATGAATATCCCGAGTACTGGGATAACATCCACGACCAGGCGGACGATATCAACGAACTGATCCGCGAATTTAACGACCGGGTCGGAATTGTTTAAAACTAAAGCTGTGGGTTGGGGGTGAAACCTTATATTCTTGATAAATAATCCCTGAGTTGCGGAACCCACAGCTTTTAATACACAGGCACAGTTGGGCAGAAACTCTCCAACTTTAAACTTTCCAACTTTCAAACTGTCGTCACCGGAGAGAGTATTATGAAACCAAAAACTATGTTTGATAAAATCTGGGACAAGCACATTGTTTATGAGGAAGAAAATCGACCGCCGGTTATATATATTGACCGGCATCTGCTGCACGAGGTCACCTCACCCCAGGCATTTGAAGGTCTAAAACTAAATAACCGCTCCGTGCGGCGACCGGATTTGACGGTGGCCACCATGGACCACAACGTGCCTACCGACCCGGATAACATGCAGATAGAAGACCCGGTGTCGCAAAAACAGATCGATGTCCTCCGAAAAAACTGTGAAGAATTTAATATCCGCCTTTTTGAAATGGAAAACAACGAACAGGGTGTAATTCACGTAATGGCTCCGGAGGAAGGAGCTATCTTGCCAGGGACAACCATAGTCTGTGGAGACTCTCACACGGCCACTCACGGGGCCTTCGGAGCCCTGGCCTTTGGTATTGGAACCAGTGAAATTGAGCACGTCCTGGCCACGCAGACTCTTCCCCAGAGCAAACCCAAAACAATGAGAATACAGCTCAGTGGTGAACGGCCGCAGGGGATTACCGCCAAAGATCTCATCCTGGAAATTATCCGAACAATAGGAACCGACGGGGGGACCGGTTATGCAGTAGAATACGCGGGAAAAGTTTTAAAAGAGCTGTCCGTAGAACAGCGAATGACTATTTGCAACATGTCCATTGAAGCGGGAGCTCGAACGGGAATGATTGCTCCCGATCAAAAAACAATAGATTATTTGCGGGGCAGAAATTTTGCACCGGAGGGCGAGAAATTTGAAAAAGCTGCCCGGGAATGGAAAGAATTGGCCACGGACGAAGAAGCTATATTTGACAGGGAGGTTGACATTAATATTTCTGACCTCTCTCCCCGGGTGAGCTGGGGCACAAATCCGGAAATGACAGTGGGAATTGAGGATAAAGTTCCGGCTCCCGTAGATTTTGCCGATTCTGAAAAATCCCGGGCCGCCGAAGATGCCCTCAAATACATGGGCCTTAAGCCGGGAACGCCGATAAAAGATATAGAACTTGATCATGTATTTATCGGTTCCTGCACAAATGGCCGCCTGGAAGACCTGCAGGCGGCAGCCAGCGTACTGAAGGGCAAACAGATCGCCGACTCAGTTGAAGGACTGGTAGTTCCCGGTTCGATGAAAGTTAAAGCTGAAGCGGAGAAACTGGG
>JBNJDC010000217.1:0-3060 GCA_051744565.1 bacterium | reverse complement strand
ATTGAAAATTTAAGCGAAATTTTCAAAGCCGCCCTGATCAACCAGTCCGTTGAAGTCAAAAAATTAAAAACTTACCTGCACGAAGTGGAACCGGGACTGAAAGATATTTCCCGGGCCCTTCAGCGACTGGCCGAAGAAAATCGGGAGGAAATCTCTTCGGAAACCGCCCGGGCAATTGAAGAGGGCCTGCAATTGATGTCCCTGGCCGACGGTCGAATGCAGGAGCGGGATAACCGGGAGATTTACGACCAGATGGCTGAATTCATGGACAGCGAACTCCCCCACAAAAAAAGTTTCGATGAAATATTACTCTACATGCTTCTTATTCTCGGGGGAAGTCTGCTCACGGCAGCCATTATTCCCCACATGATTGATGAACATGAAAAATACATGGAACGGGCACAAAAATTGATGAGCTGGCTGGCAGACCTGTTAAACAAAACTCCGAAGGAATAAGTTCACGTCAGTCCTCCCAGCAACTTGTCATTGCCGGTTTGAAGGGCGAATAACCGGAGGAAGGTTTAAAATTGCAAATAAGTTCTTTGTAATTTAATAATTTAAAGCTAAAATATGGATGTTAAGAGAAATTTTTTTGATAGAAGGAGGGAAAAGTCGTGCCGACCGGTACAGTTAAATGGTTTGATGACGCCAAGGGTTTTGGCTTCATCGAACAGGAGACTGGCGAGGACGTTTTTGTCCACTATTCGGAAATAGCCGTCGAGGGTTACAAAACTCTCGAGGAAGGACAGGACGTCGAGTTCGAGCTCGAAGAGACTGAAAAAGGTCTCGCCGCCATTGACGTCGAACCCCAGTAAACGACAATATATAAATATGGAGTTTCCACCATTTCCGGTGGAAACTCCATATTTTTTAAACTGCTGAAATTTTATGCCCTGGTTGTTTCTTTTACCTTTGGATGCTTGAATTTACTCCGGTAATACTTCTGCGTTTCTTCAATAATTTCTGCTTCTTCAAAATGATCCCTGCACTCTTCAATTTCTCCCGTCTCACTGCGAAAATCAAGAATTAACTCGCCCTCCGCATCAAGACATTCAAGCACGCCGTCAAGATAACAATCCAGGGGATAGTGAAAAGCCCAGGAGAGGAAGGACATACATAAATCTATATCCGGAAGCTCACTCAGATCAACCTCACTGGCTTCCAGGAGATGTATCTTCTCCGGCGGGACTTCATTTTCAATTAACAACCTCCGGGCCACTTCCAGCGAATTGTAATAGGCCGCTTCTTCTTTGAACTGGTAGTAAACCTGGTCCGAGACCTCCGTTTTGTCCAGCAGATAAAAATCCGGTAAATTTCCCCGGTAATGATCGGCTAAAAACAACTCCATCCCCCCGATCCCACAGCCAATATCAAGAATGCGGTCGGGATCTTCCGGTAGGTGGGGTTTGATCCTCTCGAACTCTTCGGCCAGATGATTAATATACTCAGATTTTACCTCCTCGCCCCGGAAAAAAGCTTCCACCTGGTAAAGAAACTTATTATAAATTGCGTTATAAATCTTGCGCCCCCCCGGTAGGGTATAACGCAGGTCTTTAAACCAGGACTGTGTTTCCGTGCGCTGTAACAATATATAAGGAACCGCTTCATCCACAACCTGTTGGTCGCAACCGTTAGAGTTGTTCATTGGGTATCACTCCCGAAAAATAATCCAATCGGACAATTTTCAGTAGTATTAGATTTTAAATGGAAAAGAAAATTTGGTAGTAAAAATCGAGGTAGTGTTAACAGGACCCACCATTAATAAATTGTAACAAAGTAACTTATCTTTCAAACCCCACCATTCTCTATTTATAAACTGAATATTCAGTTTGATAATTTCATGCAATCGGCGGGGAAGAAAATTTTATATGCACCGGCCGGGCAATATTACCAAAAATACGAATTAACAGGCTTCGACAACCGGTTTCCGGGGGAGAAATATCTGTCACACTGGCTTTTATAATTTCAATATCATTTTCTTGCCGGACAGAAGAAATATCACTAAAATCTTTCCCGGGCAAACAGAGGGCCGAACTTGCCTCCGCGTTATTATCTATTTTTTTAGTCAATACATTTTCTTCCCCGGTTTTATCGTCTGCTCTCAGCCGGGAGAACAATACTCCGGACAGAAAAGATTCCCCCTCTATTTCTCCGGAAACCAGCAGGGGCAGGGGGATACAGTAAGCCAATTTTAAAAGGCGCACAAGATCAAGAGAACCGGTGGGGACCAGAACAGGTCCCCGGTGGGGGATAAATTGCTTGTTGCTGACTTCAATTTTAAAAAACAGGAGCGAAAGTATCCAGATCACAAACCTCCTGAAAAGCCAGGGCATAATTAACAGGAGAAAAAAAGCAAAAACAAAACCGCCGCCCCCCAGACAGAGCATCAAAGAAAGAGCAGAAACCCCCAAATGCTGGACAAGCAACACGTAGACGGCTGTCCCGGCAATTACACCGGCAAACGTCAGTATATTTGCTGTGGCCAGCCCTTCCCCTTTCCGTTTTTTCGGGGGCCTATCCTGGAGCGCGGACTGCAGCGGAATTAAAAACAGTCCGGAAAAAACCCCCGTCAAAAACATCCACAGATAGCTGAAATAAAATCCTCCCAGCCGGAACCAGATAACAAGCAAACAAAAAGAAAAACCGGCAAGCCCCGGAAAAATTAAACCATATTCAATTTTTTCTCCTGATAACCAGCCCGACAGGGTGTTACCCGTCCCCAGTCCGAGGGCCAGAGCCACAAATAACAGGCTGGTCAGGGTTTCTCCCACTTCAAGCGTCTGAAGGCCAAAAACGTTCACATTTAAAGTCAATACCGTCCCCAGAAGCCAGGAACAGACAAAACCCACCACTGCCAGGAGCATCAGTGAATCGTGCCGTATCCAGCTCAAATTTTGAGCCAGCCGCTTAAACGGATTAAAATCAAACTCAAGTTCTTCCGAAGCCGGTGGTACTTTCTCGATTAAAAAAGTTACCGACCAGCCAAGAAAACCAAAAAATACCAGGGTAAGCCCGGTCCACACTTCTCCCCCCTGCTCGAGGAGAAAACCGGCCAGGGCC
>JBNJDC010000216.1:0-3064 GCA_051744565.1 bacterium | reverse complement strand
TGAGCGCCCCGAGGTTTTCCCTCCTCGACTTTTGACTGTTGACCACAGACTATTGACCATAGACTATTGACCATAGACTGTTGACCATAGACCACAGTCCAATCCCCGAAGATCAGTGCCGATCCGTGGACACAGCCCCGGATTTTGAAGTTGTTTTTGACTTAACGCCCAGCGCCCAGCGTCCCCCCTATGGCTCATGGGTTCTGGAGGATATCGTGGGTGCCAACTCTTCGTAATAAGTAAACATTTCCCTCGATCTGGAAAGTAAACCGATAGGAACGGGAAACTCGTGCTTCCCATATTTTCGGATGGCCCTGCATTTTTTTAGCCTGCAGGGAAGGATAATCTCGATCTTTTATTAAAAATTTTAGTTGTTTATCCACTTTTTGCTGAACATTTTCGGGCAGCGATTGGTAGTCTTCTTTAAAACTTTTTGTAAAAGCTAATTTCAATTATCTTTTTCCTTCAGGGCCTCGATGGCCTCTTCGGCGCTGGAGTAGGGGCCGTCTATATTGCCCTGTTGTATATCTTTCTCCGTTTCTTTTTCTTTATCCTGCCACTCTTCACTCCAGAACCACTGCTGCTCCCGGGGGATCATCGCCTGGGGAATAAGTTCAATCCGCCCGCCTTTATTTTTAACTTCTACGTAATCGCCTTCTTCGAGGTCCAGTTTCTCAAAAATTTCTTTTGGAATTGTAACCTGGTGTCGTGCACCAATCTTGGACCGGGGCATCGTTATCACCTCTAATATGAAATTCATATTTTCATCTAATATAATTATACGATATAAATATCTGGGATTCAATCAAATAATATACCTGGCGAAAAACTTCGCCAGGAGCTGAAGACAGCGCTCAAAAAAATGCAGCTGAAGTTGCTCTAAATCCAGGTAATCCAATATTCTATCTTGTTTTCCCTTGATCAGCGTAGATCAGTGCCGATCCGTGGACACAGCCCTGGATTTTGAAGTTGTTTTTGCCTTAACGCCCTGTTCTATCCCCCTTGCTTCAAGCAACCGATACAAGTTATTATTGAGAAGGATGATTTTAAGTTTTTCACGTTTTTGTCTGTGAAAACATTCAATTAATTCCAAAATGAGGGCAGCTGGTTAGTGATGGTATATATTGGCGATAATCTTACAGATACTCAGAACCGGGCTTTGGAAGAATTTGGAGGGCGGGCCCGGGAACAATTTGAAATTGAGGAAATATATTTATTTGGTTCTTATGTCCGGGGAGAGGCCTCGGAGGAGTCGGACCTGGATGTTCTTGTGATTACGTCCCGGTTCCTTGAACGAAAAGAAAGACATTTGATAACCGATATTGCGTTCGAGGTAAATTTAAAATATGGGACGAATATTAGCACCACAGTTGTGTACCGGGAGGACTGGGAAGAGGGAGAAATTAGTTTTCTTTCGATCAGTCGTGAAATCAAGCGGGAAGGGATTTTAATTTGAACAAAAACAGCAGGGCAGAAATAGTCGAAAAATGGTGGGACCGGGCAGAGGAAAGTTTTGCGGCAGCCCAACGGGAGTTTAAAGCACAAGCTTTTCAACAGGATTTATTACGCTATGTTTTATGCAGCTACTGCGGCACTGCTTGAACGGGGGCGCTCTTTCAAAAAACATTCGGGTGTTCGTAGCGCATTTCATAAACATTTTATAAAAGAGGGCCCTTTGGATGAAAAGTGAGGGAAATTTTATGACAGGATTTTTGAGGATAGGAATGAAGGAGACTATATGGTGGCTGTTGATTTTGATCCCGGTTATGTTGAAGAAAATATCCAGAAATGTGAAGAATTCCTGAAACTAATGAGCAAACTTATTCATTCCACAGATTAGTAAATCTTATATCTGACTTGCAGTCCTCAGCCCTCCCTTTCTTTTTTAAGTAATCAAAGTTCAGGGGTTATACAATTGGAGTCTAAAGCTTGTCTTATTACCGGTGGTGCCGGGTTTATCGGCAGTCACGTAGTTGAGCTGTTGCTCGATGAGCGGCACAGGATCAAAGTTATCGACAACCTTGCCAACGGGTGGAAAGTGAATCTGAAGAAAATGCTAGGTTGAAATAAACTCTTTCCAGGAATCAACTCTCCCCTTTTTAATTTTTTCACAACTTGGGGTGGTTCAAATTTTTGGGCACACCACTCCGCTAACAAATGGAATTCCTTTCATAACTTGAATTATTGGCTTCAATCGAAGCCTTAATTTTTTCCTTTCAGAGCAAAATGTGTTATATTTACAGCAGGTAAGAATTTAAGATCTATAATGAGGTGACGGCTAATGGTTGTGCAGGCAGAGAAATTAAAAAAGATCCAGGATAAGTTAAAACAGTTGCCGGAGGGAGAACTTGACAAAGTAGCTGATTTTGCTGAGTTTCTTAAAAATCGTCACCAGAAAAGTTCCACAAAAGAACCCTCATTTGAATGGGCGGGAGCACTTGAAGAATTTAGTGATGAATATGATTCCGTAGAACTTCAACATAAAATTTCCGAATGGTGGGCAGAAAGTGTATCTGATTGATACAAATATAATTCTTGAATTATTGTGTGATCAAGCACGTGCTCCCGAAGTGAGAGACTTTTTCTCTGAAGTCTCAATTGGAAATATCTATATGACCGATTTCACTCTTTACTCGCTTGGGATTTTTCTGTTCAAAGGTGAAAAAGAAGAAGTTTTCCAAAAATTTATTGAAGATATGCTTCAGGGAAGTGCCTTAAATCTTGTTCGAATTCCTCCCCTTGAGCTGCCTCGATTATTTGAAACTGCTCAAAAATATAATTTGGATTTTGATGACGCTTATCAATATACAGCAGCCCAAAAAAATAACTTGACTTTAATTACGTTTGACTCTGATTTTGATAACGTACCTGGAGAAACTAAGACCCCCTCTGAAATTATTTAGATTCTGGAACTCAAAAGTATAACCAAATTTTGCTTTTAGCTCTTCCCTGATCCCGCAAACCGCTTACTCCTCGCGGGTCAACAGATCATAGATCTTCTGAACTGCTTTTATTAAAGCGGGCCGGCGGAGCCGGTAATAACGGTATCTTCCCCTGGTCTCCG
>JBNJDC010000215.1:0-3090 GCA_051744565.1 bacterium | reverse complement strand
ATTATTTGGTGAAGCCGAAAGGTTACAAATTAGGGGAAGGTTCTGTGGGGATTTTATTGGTGTTCAGTTCATGCTATAGTATTTGATAAGCTTGTAAAAAAAATCACCGGGAAATATTTTTTTAATATGTAAAATCCAGGGAGTGATTTTAGTTGGAAAATGCCCGCCGGCTCAGAGAACTGCTCGAAAATGATGAACTTAACTTTTTTATGGAAGCCCACAACGGCCTGAGCGCTAAGATAGTGTCCGAAAGCGGTTTTGACGGGATATGGGGCAGTGGACTGTCAATTTCCGCTGCCCACGGGGTGCGCGATAATAATGAGCTGTCGTGGTCCCAGGTCCTGGACCAGGTGGAGTTTATGGTTGATGCGGCCTCGGTGCCTATTCTCCTGGACGGGGACACGGGGTTTGGCAATTTCAACAACATGCGCCGGCTGGTGAAAAAACTGGAACAGCGAAAAGTGGCGGGCGTCTGCATCGAGGATAAAGAGTTTCCAAAGACAAATTCTTTTATCCAGAGTGAAAAGCAACCTCTTGCCGATCAACATGAATTTGCGGGGAAGATCCAGGCCGGGAAAGATGCCCGGGAAACTGAAGATTTTTGCATTGTTGCCCGGATTGAAGCGTTCATCGCCGGCTGGGGCCTGGAGGAGGCGCTGCACCGGGCCGAGTTGTATGCCGACGCGGGAGCGGATGCAATCCTTGTCCACAGCAAAAAATCAAAACCTGAGGACATTATAAAATTTACCGACAACTGGAAACGTGACCTGCCCCTGGTGATCGTACCAACGACTTACTACAGCACGCCGGTGCAAGTCTACCGGGAGGCGGGAATCAGCCTGGCGATCTGGGGCAACCACAACCTGCGCAGTGCAATCAGCGCGATGCAAAAGACAACCCGACAAATTTATGAGGATAAGACGCCCGTGAACGTAGTCGATGAAATTGCCCCGGTGGAGGAGATTTTTCGGCTCCAGGAAGCCCGGGAGCTGATGGAAGCCGAGAGGAGATATCTACCCGAGCGTTCAACCGACTACCGGGCATTGATTCTGGCGGCCACCCGGGGCGAGGAGCTGGCTGATTTAACACGGGATCGGCCCAAGGCTATGGTGGAAGTCGGGGGGGACCCTATTCTCCACAAGTTAAGTGATAGGTTGAAACGGTTTGAAATAACCGACCAGGTGGTGGTCCGCGGTTATAAGAAAGAAAAAATAGAGGTCGAAGAGATGAGATTTATTGATACGGAGGATTACGAGGGGGCCGGTGAACTTGTTTCTCTCCGGGCGGCCCGCTCCGAGCTGGAAGGAGCCCTGGTTATCAGTTACGGGGATATTTTATTCCGGCAATATATCCTTAATAATCTCCTGCTGGAAGAAGGCGAGGTTGCTATAGCCGTGGACGCCGCTTTTGAGGAGAAAAAAGCCGGTGGTGATTACCGGGACCTGGTGGAGGCCACGCGCGCATACAGCCTCCGGTATTCCGAACAGCCGGTTGAGCTGGAAAAGATGGATCCGGACCTCGATCCGGTCGAAGCCGACGGGGAATGGATTGGACTGTTAAAAGCTACGGGCGAGGGAACTAAAAAAATTAAGCAAGCCCTGGATGAACTGGCGGAGGAAGCTGATAATTTTCGCCAGCTGCGGTTTAAGGATCTGTTCAATCGACTGGTGGAGGATGGAACTACGGTTAATATTCTTTACGTAACCGGCCACTGGGTGGATGTTGATACTCTTGAAGATCTCAGTGAAGCCCAGGATTTTGGAAGTTAATTGTGAATAGGAAGTGGATAGCCCGGTTGGAAAACGAAAAAGCTAAAACCAGTAATTTTGGTCTTGGTTTAGATATTGACGGTGATCCAGAAGATGATTAGAGCGGAAGAATTTGTAGAGGCGCTTGTGGAGCGGGGTTACGGGCAGGTCAGCGGTGTTCCCTGCTCTATTCTTACCCCCCTGATCAATTGCATTCTTGAAGAGGAACGCCTGGATTATGTGGCAGCGGCCAGCGAAGGGGAGGCGGTCGGTTTAAACGCCGGTGCTTCCCTGGCGGGTAAAAATACTGTTTCGTTGTGTCAGAACTCCGGGCTGGGGAACATGGTCAATCCCCTGACTTCTATAAACCGTCCGTTTCAAATTCCCACGTTAATGATTGTTTCCTGGCGGGGGGAGCCCGGGACTGCAGATGCGGCCCAGCACGAATTCATGGGCCAGATTACGCCGGGTTTGCTGGAGAAACTTGAAATCCCCTGGCGGCGTTTTCCGGCAAAAAAATCGGAGATAGGACCGGCGCTTGCTGAGGCGGAAAGTTATTTTCAGGAAAAAAATCTACCGTTTGCCCTGGTCCTTTCCCGGGGACAGATAGAGGATAGAGATATTCAAAACCAGTTCAGCCCGGTAGCTGTTCCCGGCGAGATATATCGGGGAGAAGTAAAATCCGAAAAACGGATAAAGCGCCGGCAAGCAATTAGTCGCGTGCTGGCTAATCTTGAGAACAGGGAGGTTGTTATTGGTTCAACCGGCAAAATTGGACGGGAACTCTACAAGCTTGAGGACAGGCAGAGAAATCTATATGTTGTCGGTGGTCTGGGAACGGCGTCCGCAATTGGTTGCGGGCTGGCCCGGAAGCGGCCTGATTTGCCGGTGGTGGTCCTGGACGGGGACGGATCTGTGTTGATGAAAATGGGGAACCTGGCAACCATCGGTGGCTACGGGCCGGAGAATTTCCTCCACGTTGTGCTGGATAACCGGTGCCATGATTCGACCGGCGGCCAGAAAACTACCAGCGGGACGGTCGATTTTGCCGCGGTAGCCAGGGCCTGTAACTACCGGAAAACATATTCGGTGGTCGGCGAAGAGGAGTTCGGGCGGATTTTCGGCCGGGCCCTTGCGGAAGGAGGGCCGCAGTTGATTGAAATGAAAATTGAGCCCGGCGCCGCCCCGAATTTACCGCGCCCCGATTTCAGTCCGGAAGAGAATAAAACACGCCTGCAGAAGGCGATAACAACCAGCAAATAAGTTTTGAAGAAAGTGGGAGTGAAAATTTAATGGACGCAATAATTGTAGCGGCCGGGGAATCTTCCCGGCTCTATCCGCG
>JBNJDC010000214.1:0-3102 GCA_051744565.1 bacterium | reverse complement strand
TGGCTACTGTTGTCCGGTTAACCCGCCGTTCCGGCGGAAAAACGGAGATAGTCCTGGACTCCGGGGAAAGATTAACCTGGCCCTCGCCCGTGGTAACGGAAAGTTCCCTGGTCGAGGGGGAGAGTATCCCCCGGGAAGAGTTAGACGCGGACCTGGAAGAGATAGCCAGAGATTTATTTCCCACCAAAGCCCGGAAATATCTTGCCCGGTATATGCGCACCTCCCGCCAGTATGTGGAGCATTTTACCGGGAAAGGGTATCCTGAACGGTTGGTTAATTCCCTACTTCCCGTTCTTGAAGAAGAAGGTTACCTGGACGATAGGAAGGTAGCGGAAGAACATGTCCGCAAGCGGTTGGAGTCTAAACCACGAGGGCGGCGAAAGCTTCTTGCCGAACTGCAGAAAAAAGGAATTGATCGCAGTCTGGCCCGGGAAGTTGTCGGGGAGAAGGTTAATTCGGAAAAAGAACGACAATTAGCCCATCGCTACGGGAAAAAAAATAATAACTTAGACTCCCGGAAACTTGCTTCCCGTTTGCAATCACGGGGTTTTCCGGGGCATATAATCAGGGAAGTGGTGGATCAATATGGAAAGAAGCCGGATTAATTAAGAGAATTTAGGTAAAATTAGCTTGCCAGGTCCGGAGCGGTCAGGATAATTTTTTATTATATTTTGCGGGAAACGTGGAACAAAGTTTAAGGAGTTTAGTCCCCGGGAGAGTTGGATTTATCGGCAACGTAAACCCAGGCGGGGAAGATATTGAGCCAGACGCGGTGGAGCTCAACCGGGCCAAAGACTTCTTCTATATTTTCTTTATAATCTTGGGAGTATTGAAACTGTATATAGCGACCGCTGGGTTTCAGGCAGTCGTAAACGGTCCGGATAATTTCATTGGAAAGTCCATCGGGCAGGGTGGTTAAGGGCAGACCGCTGACCACGTAATCCAGGCCCTCGATATCGTGCTCTTTTATAATTGAGTCCAGGTTTTCTGCGCTACGGTTGAGAATTTCAATTGCATCCCGCTTGGGATGCTCGTCATATTCATCCGCCAGGTCCTCGCAGAAACCTTCAACCAGCTCCACAAGAAGAAGCTGGGTGTCAGGGTCCATTCGTTCAACAATGGGCTTGGTAAGCGCCCCGTCGGCAGGACCGAGTTCAGCGATTGTACAGGGCTCCCCAAAATCTATCTGGTCCGCAATTTTCCGGGCCAGAAAGCGTGAACTTGGAAATATTGTCGAAAGTTCCCGTGGGTTACGGATAGCTTCCACTATCCAGTTGTAAATACTCATGATTGCAAAAATTATAGTAGATATTCTCTGATATTCAAACCATTAAGCACCAGAAGTATATTTTAAGTTGATATCTATTCACTGTACGGAAATAAAACGGTAAAATATATAAGGTGAGTTGCGGGTTACGAGTTGCATGTTTCGAGTTGAATTTAAGCTATAAAACATGAGATATTGTCCGGTGCGGAGACCGAGATAACAGCCAGTTAACGGGTAACCGGAAACTGTCCCTATAACCCGCAATTAAATCCACAGGAGGTAAGAATGGGAAAAGTAGAGAAATTAAATAAGGCTCAACTGCCCGGGGGGAGTTCTCACCCGGTCCATCAAACACCCTGTCCACATATATGCCGGGAAATCGAAAGACCCCTGCAGGGCTGGTCGCCCGTTCATCAGCCCGAGCCCTCGCCCCGGCTGGAGCTCACACCGTACATAGGCTGCGTGGCGGGCTGTGATTTTTGTTTTTTGAACGGTTACCCGGGGCTTTACCGGCTGGGCCAGGAGGATAAACTGATAACAGTCTATAAAAATTATCCCCTCCATCTGAAAGAAACTCTCCAGAAGTTGCGGGTTGCGCCGCCAGCCATACTTTCACCTTATACTGATCCTTTCCAGCCGATAAACGATCGCTACGGATTAGCTGAAGAGTTGATAAAAGAATGTGTCCTGGTCAACCTGCCCCTGGAAGTTATTACCCGCTATCACATACCGGACGAAATCCTGGCGATGATGGAATACCTGCCGGCGGGTCGGGTGCAGGTCAGTATTGATCCTTTTGAGCGGGAAGGGCCCGTCCCCCATTACCGGGAGCGGCTGGAATTTATGGAACGGATTGATCAGCTTGGTTTGGACGTTGTGGTTCGGCTTGATCCGGTTTTTCCGGGAGAAGAAAATACGGAAGGCGTCCTGGTAAATATGGCAAAAGAAATAGACCGGCGTAATCTTGACCAGGTGGTAATAGGATTTGGCCGGGCCAACTCGAACCTTCACAGCCGTTTTGTTGAACCGAAGCCGGAATTATTTGAAGAGCATCCCGACCGGGATAATTGCTGGATCCTGTCAGAAAATGCGCGCCGGCGGTTGGCTGAGCTGGCTGCAAATATTTTTGACTCGCAAGGAATAAAGATCGGGTTCCTCGCTTATCCCCGACTGCAGGACGAATATGGCGATTTCAAGACGCCCTTCAAGAATAACCTGCCGCTCAGCCAGCGGGAGGGGGCGGGAGAAAAATTCCGTCCGGTGGAAGGGTGCCCGGGCAACTGTCGCATTTGTTCCGAACCGGCCTGTGGGATTGATTACCTGTTTGACAATCCTTTCCGGGGGGAGAGGCTGAAGGCGGGCGACTGGGAGAAATGGAGCAAGCAACGACTCCAGGGTGAACTTTTGAATTGAGTGATCTTGAGCGCTGGGAAGATGTAAAAGAAGATATTCGTCACCGGATTAATTTTGTTGACCTGGTTGAGGATTATGTAAGTTTGGAACGCCGCGGGGACAGCTACTGGGGGTTGTGTCCCTTTCACGCGGAAAAAACGCCTTCCTTCTGCGTCACCCCTTCAATGGGAATTTTTAAATGTTTTGGCTGCGGAGAGGGTGGGGATATTTTTGAATTTTTCATGAAGATAGAAAACTGTGAGTTTATGGATGCTCTCGAAATGCTGGCGAGGCGGGCATCCGTTGAATTACCCGATCAGGGGCAAACGGAGAAAAGTGACTCGTTGCACGGCAAATTAATTGAAATAAATGAATACGCTCTTGACTGTTACCGGCGGGCGTTTGCAAATGAGCCGGGGGAAAAAGCCCGGGAGTATCTTGCC
>JBNJDC010000213.1:0-3103 GCA_051744565.1 bacterium | reverse complement strand
TTTTTTTATTTAATGGCGAATCAGCAGGGGAAAAGCCGTTATTTAGCGGGTTCCCCGGTGGACCTGAGTTAAAATAGCGGCGTAGCTCAGCGGTTTAGAGCACTCGGCTCATATCCGAGTTGTCCGGGGTTCGAATCCCCGCGCCGCTACTAAATTCCTTCACTCCAGTTTTAGATGTGTTGGCCGATGACCTTGATAAACCGGCTACAAGCTTTCCTTCAGAATGAATTCTCTTCCTTAGAAAATAAACGACTGGGCCTTGCCGTTTCTGGCGGTGTGGATTCAATGGCCCTCCTGTGGTTGACCCGGCAGGTGGTTGGAGATTTTGACCTGAAATTATATGTCCTTCATTTCAACCATTGCCTGCAAGCTCGAGCAAAAGAAGCCAGCGAGGTTGTTTATAAATATTGCGAAAACCAGGATATTGATTTCATCGGGGGAGCCCGGTTTGCAAATAAAAAACAGGGGAACAACCGACGGGGGCTGGAAGCCCGGGCTCGCCGGGCTCGGTTTGACTGGATGGAACAGGTTTATGAATCCCTCCACCTGGACGGATTGCTGTTTGCTCACCACCGGGATGACCAGGTGGAAACTATCCTCCTGAATTTAGGACGGGGGAGTGGTCTTTTTGGTCTGCGGGGGATGGAAAAACGAACAACCACCGCCGGCGGGTGTTTATTATTGCGACCCCTGCTCGATGTTCGGGGCACACAGCTGGAAACGGTGGTCGAAGAGAATGATCTGCCGGTGGTCGAAGATCCTACCAACAGCGAGCTCAAGCAGGCGCGGAACCGTCTTCGCCACCGGGTGATCCCTGAATGGCGAAAGGCCCAGCCCGATCCGGAGACAGCTATTTACAACCTGGGCGAACGAGTTAGCCGGGAAAACAGTTTCTGGGAGAGATACCTGGAGGATAATTTTGACTGTTGGCGCTGGCCGGACGAAACACAAATTGACCTGGCGGTTTACAGGGAAGAACACCGGGCTGCTCGGTTGCGTTTTCTGCACCGGATTACCCGCCGGTTTTCCGGCGGAAGAGGTTTCAGTGAAAAAAATTATCTCATTTTAGATTCTTTTTTCGTTGATGGAAACTCGGGCAAAAAAATAGATCTCCCCGGTCAACTGGCGGCTATTGTTGAATACAAAAGAGGAAGTATATACAGACCGGCTGAAGAAAATTTCAGTCCCTTAAAAAACATACCTGAAATACCGGCAGTTATTTCCTGGCGCGGCGGAGATAAAATTTTTGTCGGTGATGTTAATTTTGAACGACAGAATACTGGTCTAATTGCTAAATCTTATTTACACTACAGTTTAGTAAAAAAATCTACCGTGAGAACTTTTCGGCCCGGCGATAAACTGGTGAAAAATGAGACTGAAATTAAGGTCAAAAATTTATTCCAGGAGAAACGAATACCCTACCGGGCCCGGAGCTTCTGGCCCCTGGTGGAGGCGGGGGGCAAAGTGGTGAGTGTCCCGGGTTTTGAACGGCCGGGAAGAGCTGAAAATGATGAGCAGATAAAGATTAGTTATACCTGTTTTAGCCCCTGCGTGGCCCAGATGAAGGAGGAGTAAAATTATGGATCCAGTGTGGGATCGGAACGTGGAAGATATAAAAGACAAACGTATTTTTTCCAAGAAAACGATTGAAGACAGGGTAAAAAAGTTGGGGGAGAAGATCAGTAAAGATTACCGGGGAAAGAATTTGTTAATAATAGGAATCCTGAGGGGGGCTTTTATATTTATGGCGGATTTAATCCGCCAGATAGAGATACCGATTGAAGTGGATTTTATGCTTGTATCTTCCTATGGTGATCGGAAGGATACTTCCGGAGTTGTGAGAATAGTTAAGGATACGAAAAAAAACATCCAGGGGCGGGATGTTCTGATTATTGAAGATATTGTGGATACCGGGCTGACCTACTATAACCTGAAGGAGACTCTTTTGACCCGGGAACCTGAATCTTTAAAAATTTGTGCTCTGTTGAATAAATTAACGGATCGGCAGAAAGACGTGGAAGTTGATTACTATGGTTTTGAAACAAACGAGGAATTTTTGGTTGGTTACGGACTTGATTACCAGGAACGTTTCCGGGAATGTCCCTATATTTTTCGGCCCACCCCACAGGCGCTGGAAAATCTGGAGGAATAATGGTGGATTTACGAGTAAATAATATTCAAGCGCAAAATTTACCGCTGTTGATGGGGATAGTTAACGTTACTCCCGATTCTTTTTATGATGGGGGAGAATACAACGACCAGCCCCAGGCTGTGAAACGGGCCGAACAACTGGTTGAGGAGGGGGCCGATATCCTGGATATCGGGGGAGAATCAACCCGGCCGGGGGCACCACCGGTGGAAGTTGAAGAGGAAATAAGACGGGTTGTTCCGGTGGTGAAAGCGTTGAAAGACAGGGATATAGAAGTTCCGATTTCTGTAGATACATCGCGGGGGGAAGTTGCCCGGAAGGTCCTGGAGGCGGGAGCGGACTGGATAAACGATGTCTGGGCGCTGCGCCGGGAGAAAAAGATGGTTGAAGTTGTAGCCCAAGCCGGAGCCCCGGTTATTTTGATGCATATGCAGGGTTCGCCGGAGAATATGCAGGATAATCCGCAGTATGATGATGTGGTGGAGGATATACTTGCTTTTTTTGACAGGAGAATTGAGGCGGCGCTGGCGGGGGGAGTAAATTTTGAACAGCTTATCCTGGACCCCGGCATAGGTTTTGGCAAGAGTATTGATCACAATAAAAAAATCCTGAGCGCAGTGGCCCGGTTTCGCCGGTTCGGTGCGCCTGTTCTCGTCGGTCACAGCCGGAAATCGTACCTGGGACAGATTACAAATAGGGGGGCTGAAAAAAGACTGGCGGGAACGCTGGCAACTTCCGCCCGGCTTATAGATTCGGCTGTGGATATTATCCGCGTCCATGATGTTCGGGAACATGATGATTTAAAACAGGTTAGCAGCTGGTTGAATTGAAAGGTCAGGACCGCCCGGGGATGATATTTAATGTCTGAAGTGACACTGGAACCGCCCGAATTTGAATTTCGGCAGAAGATTGAAGTTATGGTAAAAAAAGGCAAGCTGCAGGGAAATTACGTTA
>JBNJDC010000212.1:0-3161 GCA_051744565.1 bacterium | reverse complement strand
GCCCAAGAGAACGAGCAACTTCATTCAACTGTGCTAACTCGGGCATCGATTCAACATTAAAAAGATAAATGTCATTTTCAAGGGCCAGCTTCTGTTCTGCTTTTTTCTTGCCGACCCCGGCATAAACAATTTTTTCCGGATCAGCTCCTGCTTTTTTGACCCGGTTTAATTCGCCGCCGGAAATAATATCAAATCCACAGCCCACGCCCGCCAGGTCGGAAAGAATCGAGAGATTACTGCAGGCTTTCACTGCAAAACAAACAAGATGATCCAAACCTTTTAAAGCATCTTTAAACTCCTGTACCCGCTGAAGATAATGATTGCGACTGTAAAGATAAAGCGGAGAACCGTATTTTTCCGCCAGTTTTTGAACGGATAATTCCTCACAAAAAAGTTGACCATTTTTTCTTGTAAATTCGTCAGTCATTTAATTCACCTTTTAATTTTTAAATCATTCAAACAAGGTCGGAATTAACTAATATATCCGTGATCTACAAGCCAGCTCCGGGCTTCTTCCAGCTGGCGGTTGACCGAGACCGGGCCGGTCCCCCCGGGCAGATTACGGCGAGCAACACTTTTTTCGGGGCTCAATAACTCAAAAACATCCTGCTCAAATGCTTCATTTATATTTTTATACTCGGATAATTCAAGTTCATCAAGGCGTTTTTCATCCTCCACTGCCTGTTGGACCAGCTTTCGAACATCATTATGGGCCCGGCGAAAGGCAATTCCCTTATTTACCAGGTAATCCGCCAGATCCGTAGCCCCCGGATAACCTTCTTCCAGGGCTTCTAACATATTTTCTTCTTTAAATTCCACAGTTGTTATCATTTCTCCCAGTAAATCCAGCCACGACTTAACACAATCCACGGCCCGGAACGTATGCACTTTATCCTCCTGCAGATCCCGGTTGTAAGCAAGCGGCTGCGCTTTAAGAACTGTCAACAAACCCTGCAGCGCCCCGGTAAGCCGGCCTGTCTGGCCCCTGATTAATTCCGCCACATCCGGATTCTGTTTCTGGGGCATTATACTCGAACCTGTTGTAAATTCATCCGCAAACTGACAAAAACCAAAACCGGGAGAAGACCAGAGGATCCAGTCCTCACACAATCGAGAAGCGTGAACTGAAAGCTGGGTAAGAGCATGTATTATATCCACCATAAAATCTCTCTCGGAAACCGCATCCAGGCTGTTTTTACTGATAGTAGAAAAATCAAGACGTTCAACCAGCAGCTCCCGATCAACCTCCACGCCCGAACCGGCCAGCGCGCCGCTTCCCAGGGGCATAACCCCCAGTGACCTATAACAATCCTGCAGGCGATTAAAATCTCGCCGGAATTTTTGGAAGTAAGCCATTAGGTAATGCGCCAGGCTAATTGGCTGAGCGGGCTGCAGGTGAGTAAAACCGGGCAGGTAAGTTTCCTGGTGTTCCCGGGCTCGACCGGCTAATGATTCGAGGACTGAGGAAAGACTTTTCTGAATAGCTTGAACTTCATCCCGCAGGTAGAGCTTCACATCAACAAGAATCTGATCGTTCCGGGAGCGGCCAAAATGCAACCGCGGCCCGTCCTCGGGCAGGCGGCGGGTGAGTTCTTCCTCAATATTCATGTGGATATCTTCAAGCTCGGGATCCAGTTCCAGTTCCCCGCGATCCAACTCTTCCTTGATCTCAGTCAAAGTCTCAACTATAGCTTTCAGTTGACTCTCCGAGAGAACATCAACATCAGCCAGTGAGCGGGCCCAGGCAATGGAAGCCCGGATATCATAAGGGTAAAGTCGACGATCCACCGCAAGAGAAGATGTGAAACCCAGAACTGCCTCATCCGGGGAAACTTCCCCGTCGGCCTGCCAGAGAGTCATTGCCTCTGTTCACCGACAACTTTCAACGGCAAGCCCCACAGCTCAACAAATCCTTTTGAGAGGGACTGGTCAAACTCATCATCTTCGTCATAGGTGGCCAGCCCATAATCATAAAGAGCTTTCTCACTGCGGCGGCCGCGGACGGTTGCCTGTCCTTTATACAGGCGCATTCGCACCTCACCATCAAGATCAGCCTGCGCTTTATCAATTAAAGCATCCAGGCTTTCCCGCAGGGGCGAAAACCACTGGGCGTTGTAAATCAATTCGGCGTATTTTAAAGAAACACGCTGCAAATGGTGGTAAAGCTCCCGTTCAAGGGTAAGATCCATAAGTGCCCGATGTGCTTTGTGCAGTGTTTCTCCGGCGGGAGCCTCGTAAACTTCCCGGGATTTCAATCCCACGAGACGATTTTCAACCATATCTATTCGACCCACGCCGTGTTTCCCCGCCAGTTCATTTAACCTGCCAATCAAATCAACAAGTTCCATCTTCTCCCCGTCCAGGGCCACCGGTTTCCCGGCTTTAAATTCAATAGTAATTTCTTCCGGCTCATCAGGAGCTTCTTCGGGCGAATTGGTCAGCAGGTAAATATCCTCCGGCGGTGCATTCCAGGGATCTTCCAGCGGACCACATTCAATACTTACCCCCCACAGGTTACGGTCATAACTGTAGGGACTATCTTCGGTTGCTTCCACGGGGATGCCGTGCTCACGGGCGTATTCAATCTCCTCATCCCGGGTATTCAAATCCCACTCCCGGACGGGAGTAAAAGCCTCAATATCGGGGTTTAAGGCCCGGGCGGAAACTTCAAAACGAACCTGGTCGTTCCCTTTCCCGGTGCTGCCATGAGCAACAGCGTCAGCATCGTATTGTTCAGCCACTTCCACAAGATATTTTGAAATCAGGGGCCGACCCAGGGCAGTTGCCAGCGGGTAACCGTTCTCATAGATTGCCTGGGCTTTCAGTCCCTTCAACACGTATTCTTCGGCAAATTCCTCGCGCAGATCTTTAATTACCAGGTCACTTGCCCCGGCCACCTCGGCCCTTTCTTTCAACGGTTCAAGTTCCTCCCCCTGGCCCAGATCAGCCGCAAAAGCAATTACCTCGCAATCATAATTTTCCTGCAGCCAGCGCACGATTACTGAAGTATCCAGTCCCCCGCTAAAAGCCAGCACAACCTTATCAATTGATTTTTCCATTTAATTCATCCTTTCCTGGTAAAAATTTAAACCTGAACTACAGTTTCAAAAGTGTCAATTCTTTTGCGAGCCAGCTCTTCGAGTGCCTGGTGGGATTCAAAA
>JBNJDC010000211.1:0-3165 GCA_051744565.1 bacterium | reverse complement strand
GGTCTTTACCTGCACGGCACGGCCGGACGGTTAATAGAAAATGACAAAAACACTATTACTGTTAAATCGGAAGATTTGATCGGGCATATTCCGGAAGCGGTCAATGCCCTGGCTGAATTTGAACAACCTTCCTGGTTCCCACTTAAGTTCGAGGGCCATTCCCGCAGCACATTATCATGGCATCCTTTCCCCACTTAAACGGACGTCGTCCCCGGTCCTGCTGGCTGGAGATTGATCTTGATTCACTCCGGGACAACTTGCAACTAATCCGCCGGCAATTAAATAAAAGCCAGGATATCCTGGCGGTGGTCAAGGCCGAAGCCTACGGTCACGGGGCGGAGATGATTGCCCGGGTTTTAAGTGAAAACAACATAAACTTTCTCGGGGTTGCCACCCTGGAAGAAGCGTTAAAACTGCGGGAATTCGGAATTGAAACCCGAATTTTAATCATGGGCCATACGGCCACTTTTACCGCAGATGAAATAATCAGCAATAATTTAACCCCTATGATTTACTCCTACCGGATGCTGAAAGCACTGGAAAAAGAAGCAAAAGCACAGGGTAAAACTGTAAACATTCACCTGAAAGTGGATACCGGGATGGGCCGGCTCGGATTATTACCGGCCGATGTTCCCGGTTACCTGGATGAATTACAAAATTGTTTCCATCTTAACCTGGAAGGAGTAGCCACTCATTTCCCGGTGGCCGGCGAGAATAAACAATATACCGACAACCAGATAACAAAATTTAGAGAAATCAAAGAAACAATAACCGGCCGGGGAATTCAACCACGTTACTGGCACCTTTCCAACAGCGCAGCAATTCTGTCAGATTCCAAACCGGAAGACAACCTGGTGCGCCCGGGTATCACTCTCTATGGCTACCCGCCCCACGAGCAGGTATCCCTGGACGGGCTGAAACCGGTTATGGAAGTCAAAAGTAAACTGGCAGATTTCAAACAGCTGCAGCCGGGGCACGGGGTCAGTTACGGCCGGCGATTCACCCCGGAGGAGCCAACTTATATTGGAGTTCTTCCCCTGGGATACGCCGACGGCTACCCCCGGGATTTCAGTAATCGAGCTTACGTGTTAAAATCAGGACGGAAAAGGGAAGTCCTGGGCAGTGTCTGCATGGACATGACAATTATCAAGCTTGATGCAGACGACAACCCGGAGGAAACTGTTACAGTAATGGGACAGGACGGAGAACTGGAATTATGGGCCGATACACTGGCCGAGTGGCATGATACAATAGTTTATGAGATATTAACCAGGTTCAGCCAGCGTTTACCCCGGATATATTTTAAAGACAACAAAACAGTGGCAATTAAAACAGAGAGGGACATTCATATCCTGGAATAAATGCGTTTATTTATATCCAAAACAGAAATCATAAATTGATGTCAGGTTGATTTTTCATGGATCGTAAAACTAAAAGATGGGCAATTATTATTATTGACTTATTTATTGTCTGCGGGTTTTATTTGGCTTTCACCTATTTCCAGGGGACCATCTTTACCCAGGCGGAAGGAGATACAGAATTTACAACCAGAGTGAGCCAGAGGCAAATTAATTATGAGATAGAGGGCAAATATACCGCCGGCAAGCAGGTCAGCATGACCCTTAATCTACAAAATACAACCGACAGTTCCCGGCAGATAAATCTACCCGAGGGGATAACTTTATTACTTACCGATGGCAAGAAAAATATGTATGAGAATAAGATTATGAGCTCCACCACCATTCAGCTGGCCGGCGGCGAAACCCGGAGCTGGAAGCGTACTTTTAACGTTCCCCCGGAAATAAAAAATAATATGATGGCCGGTTTTTTTATTGATGAGAGCAGGCAAAAATTGGTTGAGGTCCGCCGTTGATAACCAGCCATGAGCTTTAAACTCCATGGATGAAGAAAGCTTTGTTAAAAATTTAATTCATCTTACCGGGGGAAGCAATTCAGCCATCGGGGACGATTGTGCTATCCTGGACAAATTTGAACCTGTTCTGCTGGCAACAACTGACCAGCTTATACGTGATATTCATTATGACAAATACTATACTGGCAAAAACCTTGCTCAAAAAATCGTTGGAGCAAATCTAAGCGACATTGCAGCAATGGGCGGGATACCTACCGGGGCCCTTTTTTATCTGGCCACTTCACGTTCGCCGGCAAAAATAAAAAAATTAACGGAGGAATTAACCGTTGAATTGGAAAAATACCAGGTAGAGTTAAGCGGTGGGGACTTAAGCGGAAGCCCGGATAACTCAGAATCCATGGGGCTTGTTATTCTCGGCAAGATGCATCCGGATGGTATCTTACGTAGATCCGGTGGTAAAGCGGGTGATTTAATTGCTCTCAGCGGTCCACTGGGCGGGTCGGCAGCAATTATTGATACCGATATGACTTCCCGGGATAAATATAGAAATCAACTGTGTAATATTCCCGACAGGCTTAACCTGGCCAATAAACTCGTTAAAAACGGCGTTAAATGCGGTATCGATATCAGCGATGGATTGTTAAAAGATCTAAACCGTTTGCTGGCAAGCTCCAAATGTGGAGCAATAATTAATTTTAAGAATATACCGTTGAGTCCTCCGGCCAAAAATCTGGCAGATAATTTTGAGGAGGCTCTCACATGGGCCCTGGCCGGCGGGGAGGATTATGAACTTTTGGTTACTTTTCCGGAAGATAAAGAAGAACTGGCTGCTCGATACAACCTGCGGATTATCGGTAGACTGACAGATGAAGTATCAACCATAAAATTCAACCCGGAGCTACCAGAAAAAATATCAATTAATCGTTCCGGCTACGACCATATTTCCGGCTAAATTTTTTCGATACTCAAAATAAATGTCCTGAGAGCGGTAAAGATTTTCCACTGAGGAGTGAAACCGGATGACAGAAAAAATTACACTGGCCGACCTAATTACAGAATTCAGAACAACCATCGACATGAAACAAAATGAAGTAGCCCAGCAGGCAGACGTCGCAGCTCCCTCGCTGTCTTTTTATGAAAACGGGGAACGAACCCCCCCCTACAAAACTTTAATCAAATTACTTGATTTTTTTGACGCCCAGCTGACGATTGAAACCGATCTTGATAAATGGATTTTCAAAAAAGATAAAGGTAAGGAAATTACGCTTGAGAAACAGCCCAAGTCCAAAGAA
>JBNJDC010000210.1:0-3180 GCA_051744565.1 bacterium | reverse complement strand
ACCTACGGATTACCATTTTTATCCCATTCCTTTTACAACAGCCGGAGAGAAATAACTCTGTGGAGTACCGCGGAGGCGATCCCCCGGTTAAAAAAATCACTGGAAGCCTACGACCTGCGGGAAGAGGATCGCTATCTAAATATTAATTTTAAAAAAATAAACACGGATGGACCGGAAAAAATCAAATTGGCGGATGATCTTTCGGTCGAAACACTGCCAACGGATCATTCCCGGCCGGGAATAGGACTTAAATTATGTTCGGACGGCTACCAGATCATATATTCCAGCGATACCACCCCGACCGAAGATATAAAAAATAATTCTCAAGAAACGGATGTACTAATCCATGACTGCCAGTCAACAGAGGCCTACCGGCGTTATTTTAAAAAATCTCACACTTCAGCTCGCCAACTGGGGAACATAGCCCGGGAAATAGGAGCCAAAGCGGTTGTCCCCTTCCACTACAACACCACGGAAATACCGGTAACTTTCCCCGAAATAGCCGCCGAAATTCGGGAAGAATACAGCGGCACAATTATCCAGGCTAAAAAAGGTACCGCTTTTTACTTTTGATTTCTCTTTGCAAGATTTTTCAGTTGATTAGCTGCCTTCACGGAATCCCCCGCTGAAAACACCGCCGAGCCGGCTACAAACCAGTCGATCTCGGTCCGGGCAACCTCGGGAATTGTTGTTTGATTGATCCCGCCGTCAATCTGGAGCGGACAACTGTTGTATTTTCTTATTTTACTCACCTTATTTAGAACATCATTCTGAAATTCCTGGCCACCAAACCCGGGTTGGACAGACATTAACAGGACATAGTCCGCTCGGGAAATTTTCCGGGCGTGCGGTTCAACCGGAGTAGCGGGATTAATTACAAGCCCCAGTTTGCTGTCATAGTTCTCAGCCAATTCTTTAAAATAATCCAGCTGGGGCTCAATCTCCACATGAATGGAAATACAATCCACGCCCAGCTCCAGGAACGTTTCAAATAACAAGCGCGGATTTTCCATCATCAGGTGAGCATCCCAGTTTAAATTGGAAAATCTCCCGAGAATATCTCCAACAACCGGAGGTCCATAGGAAATATTGGGAACAAAATGCCCATCCATAACATCAAGGTGAAAATCTTCTATGCCGCTCTTGACCAGGGGTTCAATTGATTTCTCCAAACAACAAAAATCGGCCGCCAGCAAAGATGGGAAAAGTTTCATCCTTCAACCTCCAGGTTACGATACCTGATTAATTTTCCTTTCCAGAATATAGCAACCCGCCCCGAACCATTAACTTCGGTAAATACTTCAACATTTTTCCCGGGCTTAACCTTCCGGTCAAATATAATCCGTCGACCTTTCCGGTCGGTTAATTCTACTTTCAAACGGCCGGAAACTACACTCAGAGGCGGATTAATCTTCAAAGTGGTGTAGTGACGCTGACGGGTTCTTTGCTCCTCTTCCCCCAGGTTAACGGTCAATAACACCGGTTGTTTTTTTGGGACGATCACATTTGGAAGCGGACTCTGGCCAATAACTGCTCCGGGCGAAGCGTTCTTATTGCGTATATATCGAAGCTCACCCACCTGTAAATTAAGATCCTTGATTTTCCGGCGGGCTTCTTCCTCGCTCAATCCGCCTAAATCCGGAACCACGCGGCGCCGGGGCCACCTTCCCCGGCTGACGAGGATATTAATCTGAGAGCCGGCTATTACCTCCTGACCCCCGGGGGGGAATTGACTCATAATTTGCTTTTCAGGATATTTCTCGCTATAAACCCGGGTTATATTCCCCAGGCCAATACCCACTCCTTCTTTTTCGGAGTTCAATCGCTGTAACATATTCTGGGCTTCAGTTATAGATTTCCCCTCCATATTCGGGACTGTCAGAAACTCAGGTCCTTTACTGGCATAAACAGTCAAGGGCCGATTTTCTTTAATTTCCGTCCCGGGCCCCGGAACCTGGTTGATGATTTCTCCTTCGGGAGTTTGGAGACTGGCTTCCCATTCTACCTGCAGCGAAAGATCTTTTTCAGCAAGAAATTTTTTGGCCGCAGAAAGCTGTTTCCCCATAATATCCGGTACTTCCACCGTAGCAACCGAGCGGGTGATATAAAGCCAAAAACATAAAATAATTAAAACTGAAATCTCCGCCAAAAATATCGGCAATTTAATCCAGAGCGGCAGTTTGGTAAGTATTTTGAGTAATCTTCTAAAAAAATTCATAAATTCATGCGGGTAATTCCGTAAGCAAACCCCGGGCGCGGCGAACCCAGTAGGAATCGTCGGCCGGCGCCGTTTCAATAAGACGGTTTAATACCTCACGCGATTGTTCATATTTCTCCTGTTCCCAAAAAATCAATCCTCTCTGCCACAGGGCTTCTTGATAAATAGGATCATCCGGATTTAATGCAGCCAATTTTTTAAATTGAGTTAGAGCTTCGGAAACCCTTCCCAGGTGGTAGTAACAATAGCCCGCATGCAGCCGGCTGCTGTCGTAAAATATACTTTGAGGATAATTTCGCACTACTTCCAGAAAGTTTTGAATCGCTCCTTCATAATCTTCCTGTCGATAATAACTTTTTCCCAGGAAATAAAGAACTTTATCTCGCACTTCGGCATCGGGATACTGCCCCAGCAGCTGGTTGAACTGCCTGGTAACCCGCTCAAACTGTTCGGAATCTTCAGCCTGCAGATAGAAAAAATACAGTCGGTTAAATCGCTGGCGGGCCCGGGTATCCTGTTGAAGTTGATTGTGATAATAATATCCCGCTCCTCCCCCGGCAAGCAGTAAAACAAGAACCCCAAGAACAAACCATTCAGGGTTATCTCTTATATACCAGTAAATTCTCTTCCAGTCCATTTTTTATTCTCCCTGCAAACAGATTAGAATTCAATCCCAAATTGAAAATTGGACCTGTGATCGGCCGAATCCGAGGTGAGACCAAGCGGCATCGATACAGTAAAATTAAAACCTTCCCGCGGTTCAAAGATCATCCCGGGAGCAAAATAAAGTTCACTCTGGTCGGGAACCCCCCCGGAATGACCGTTAAGCTCACCAACAAATTTTAACCGGGGGCCACTTTTAGCCCGGAGGGCGGCGTTGTATTCCAGCCGATCCTCGTCTTTGTTCTGACCGTAGTAATGGTAACCGGCATTGAGAAGCCAGCGCCATTTTTTATTGAAAT
>JBNJDC010000209.1:0-3257 GCA_051744565.1 bacterium | reverse complement strand
CCACCAAGGAGTCGGGCGTTGCCCTTCGGATCACCGGAAACAAAAGCACTGACATCCAGGGACCCGGGCAATCCTTTACTGGCCCTGAGCCGGGGTATCAACGAGTAACTGGGCGCATCCCCGCCAAAAGCTTCATTCATATATTCTTGATCGTCGCTAAGCTGAACCGTTGAAAAATCAGCTCCAATATCCCAGCCAATAATCCCCCGCGAACGCGCCGGGTAGGCAGGAATATAACTGAAGGCAGAACCAATCTCTTTTACAAAATCTTCGAACTCTTCATCCACTAAATCATTCGAAAATTCAATATCATCCCCCGCCTGGACCGAAAACGGCACTACCAGCATTCCAACAAGAAACAAGGACAAGACAACAATTAAACTTTTATCATTAAACAACATCTTTTTACCCCCTCGGGAAAAATTAAATTAACCAGCTAAAACTTAGTCAAGACCATATTTTACCGTAGTTAATCGCTCCAGTCAAAGTTAAAATCAGAACGGGACGGGTTACTAATTTAATTGATCCACCTCGTTTAATTTCATCATTAGAACCAGTTAGAAAAACCAATCAAAACGGTCACATAGATTAAAACATTAATAACAGGTTGCACAGCCAGGACAAACGGGGCGACCAGGACAGCTCTAATTTCTAATTTTTTATAGAGTTTTGCAATCAGAAATCCTGTCGCCGACGCCACCGTTATCGATATAAACGACGTGCCCACCAAACTCCCGGTTACTTCCGGAGGCAGCCCCCGGATAGATTCCAGGTTGCGGTAAATATGCCAGGTCCAGGGGACAAGCCAGGCAAAAAAGGCAAAAAATATACCGATTGGAATCCCGGTCTTGATTATTTCATTTAATAATCCCCGGCCAAATTTAACCGTTTTCGAGGGTAATAAAACTGTATCCTGGACGTGAAAAATAGCCGACTGCAGGGCTACAACCGTAGGAACAATAAGAAAAAACGGTAAATAAAAAATATACTCAGCCCGGGCGGTTAAAATATCTTTAAAAATTACCAGGGGGAGGGCGCCCAGCAAACAACCAAAGAAAATTGCCACCAGCCAGGGCAACCTCAACCCAAGATTTGTCCACGTTTCAATATCGGAAGAAAAAATTTCCCGTAAACCGGAAAACGAATCATGCGCTGATAAACCGGCAATACTGGCAAGATTTTTAATATTTTCTTCTTCCCGGACGGTGGCGGCCGCAACAGAAGTAAAAAGTCCCCGGGGACGACCCTGGTGGTCAACCACGGGCAGCGCGGGCAAATCGTAGTGCCGCATCAATTCCACCGCTTCGGTGGCCGGATCATCGACCCGGACCCGGTAGGGATCGCTAACCGCCAGGTCCCGCAAACGAGTTCGCGATGCACTGCGCACCACCCGGCGCAGGGAAATAACGCCCCGCAGACAACGATCTTCATCAACCGTATAAATGTAATGGACAAAACAGGTCGATTCTGCCTCGCGGACAATATCAATTGTTTCCTCCACGGATTTATTTTCATCCACCACCAGATATTTTGTCCGCATCTTCCCCCCCGCTCGCTCCGGAAGATAGGAAATGATATCAATAAGCTCCCGCCGGAAATCATCATCTTCTAACTTTCCCATCAAATTATCCCGGTCATCATTATCAAAAGTCAAAAATATCCCGGCGACTGCTTCCGGAGCCATCCCTTCGATAAGTTCAACTATTCTACTTTCCGAATAATTGGAAAGATAACGGGCAGCAGGACGGGGCGGAAGTTTTTCAAGCACTCTGCATTTAAATGAAAAAGGAAACAATTCAAACAAACTTCTGGCCCGTTCAAATTCAAGTTCCTGGAGAACAACAGCCAGATCTGCCGGATGAGCAAGATCTATAACTGTCTTTAAACCTTCACGATTCTCCTGGCGCAAATGTTCCAGGACCTGGTTTTTTATTGCCTGCACCTGATTTTTCATCTCTATCTCCCCGGGGGATTTAGTTTGAAAGTTAAAAAGTTAAAAAGTAAAAACAAAAATAATGGGTTAAACTTCAAAATTGGAAAAATTTGCTATACGGTCATAAACTTCATGAACCCTGGTAAGAGTGGCCAGGCGGTTATTCTTTATTTCCTGATCTTCGACCATCACCATAACTTCTTCAAAATATTCGTGGACAACCGAACTTAATTTCTTAAGCTCCCCAAGCACCCGCTCCGGAGCTTCACTCTCCAGGGCCTCATCTATATTCTCCTCAGATTTTTTTGCCATTTCCAACAGTTCCCCTTCAATGGCTTTATCAAACAGGTTGGGATCAATGTCGTCCCCAGACTGTTTTCCGGCGATATTATAGATCCGGCGAGCTGCTTCAACAACCGCGATAAAATCTTCCGACTTTTTCCAGCCAGCCAACCATTCAAGCCTCTGTTCAAGTAGAAGTGGCCGGTTCCAGAATTTGTCGAGTACCGCACCAACCAGTTCATCCGACCATCCTTCTTCGGACCGATACCAGTTATAAAAACGATCAACAATAAATTCTTCAAGATCAGCCAGAGCTTCAGACGATACTTCTATTCCGGCCGATTCATACTGGCTGGCAGCCTGCTCAATTAATTTTTCAAGGTCAATTTTAATCTCGCCGGCCGTTATCACCCGCAGAAGACTTATAGCGTCCCGGCGCAAACCATAGGGATCGGCCGAACCCGTCGGCCGGCTGCCCAGGTTAAAAAATCCAACAAGAGTATCCACTCGATCCAGGAGACTGAGCCAGCGACCGGGGGAAGTAGAAGGCAACTTATCGTCCCGATCCCGGGGGAAATAATGTTCTTCAATGACCCGGGCGCTCTCCTCGGGCCAGCCGGAGTTTGTAGCATATATAGCTCCCATTGTCCCCTGCAGGGAAGGAAATTCACCAACTATTTCCGTTACCTGATCATTTTTACAGTGGCGCGCTATTTCCACAAGCTGCCCGGGTACTTCCTCTAATTTATCCGCCAGGTGGGCGAGGCGTTCAGTTTTATCGTAAAGACTGCCCAGCTCCTCCTGGAAAATTACCCCTTCCAGGTCTTTCCGATAGGATTCAAATTCACGTTCCAGGTCCTTGTTATAGAAAAACACAGCATCATTCAGGCGAGCCCTGATTACCCGTTCGTTCCCCTTTATTACAGTATCCAGTCCTTCCTCTCCGCCATTTCTAACCCCGATAAAACAGGCTTTCAGGTCCCCGGTTTGTTCATCTTCAACGGGAAAATATTTCTGATGGGCAACCATCGTCTCGGTCAGA
>JBNJDC010000208.1:0-3294 GCA_051744565.1 bacterium | reverse complement strand
GAGACCGGTCGCGTCGATGGCCGCACCGCTCGAGTCGGCGATGGCCACCACGTCGTGGCCGTAGTCGGGGGCGAGTTCGGCGACCGACCGGCCGACCGCGCCCGCGCCCACGATTGCCAGGCGCATCGTCAGGCCTACCGCTCCAAATGTCCTCTACAAAGTTATCACCGACGAGGATGAGGAAATTGAAGTGGCCAATGCCGGTGAGCTGCCCGAGCCCAACAAGCGGGAGGAAATACGGGAACCGGTGGTTACGCTGAATTGTTTTACACCGGATGAATACGTGGGCTCGGTTATGGAACTGTGTGAGAATAAAAGAGGGCAATTTGAAACAATGGAGTATCTTGATGAAACGATGGTCCGCCTTCATTACACAATGCCCCTGGCGGAAATAGTCATCGACTTTTTTGATATGCTAAAATCCATCACCCGGGGCCACGGTTCGATGGAATACGAATTTAAGGAATACAGGCCCGCCGACCTGGTAAAACTTCAGGTGCGGCTGAACAAAGACCCGGTAGATCCGCTCTCATTTATTGTCCACCGGGACAAGGCATACCCGATGGGAAGAAAACTGGTGAAAAAATTAAAAGAAGAAATCCCCCGCCAGCAGTTTGAGGTTCCCATCCAGGCGGCCATCGGTAGCCGGGTGGTTGCCCGGGAGACCAAGCCCGCCATGCGCAAGGATGTAACGGCCAAGTGCTACGGCGGTGATGTGACCCGGAAACGTAAACTGCTGGAGGAACAGAAGGAAGGCAAAAAAAGAATGAAACAGATGGGCGAAGTGGACGTCCCCCAGGAAGCTTTCCTGTCAATTCTAACGCTGGATGAGTAAAAAATTTAAGTTTAAATTTTTTTAGAGATTGAGAAAATAGAGATTAAGAGATTGAGTAAAAACTTTTAAACCCAGTAAAGGGGTGACGGAGTAAAATTAAAATCATAAGAGCCGCCACAGGATCTAGTATTCAAGACTTTGACCTGGTTTAATCACCTAATCACCTAATCTCCTAATCACTCAATCACGAAATTAGTTACCTGGAGTATATGGATGTATATAGAATTCAAGCCCTGAAAGGGCGACATAAACCCAGCCCAGGGAGTAAGCCCTGGGTATAAGACGAATAGAGAATCAAAGCCCCAACGGGGCGACATAAACATAGCCCGGGGCGTAAGCCCTGGGTATAAAGCGAATATAAGAATTTAAGCCCTGAAAGGGCGACATAGCAACAGTTAGAAAATTGGAAGGTGGGAAAATTTGCAAGTTTGAAGAACAGTTTTGAAACCACTATAGTTTTGTGCGTGAATTCGGAGATGTGAATGGTTTGAAAAAAATATTCATCACCGGCATAAACGGTTTTGCCGGCAGCCACCTGGCTGAACATCTGCTTGCGGAAACGGATGCTCAAATACACGGACTGGTAAAACCGGGTTCTCCCCGGAAAAATATTGCCGGTTTCCAAGATAAACTGCAGCTGCACGAGGGAAATCTGCTGGATGAAGGTAAAATAATAAATATTTTATCTGAAATCCAGCCGGATCAAATTTATCACCTTGCTGCCGTGGCCAATCCGGAAGAGGCTGGTCGCAGCCCCCGGAAAACTTACCAGGTAAATGTTATTGGCCAGCTCAATCTGCTGGAATCGGTGGTTGAACTCAACCTTTCCCCTGAAATTCTCATTGTTGGTTCCTCCTCTGAATACGGTTTTCCCCCGCCCGAGCTTTTACCCCTGGACGAATCTGCTCCCCTGGCCCCGGCTAATACTTATGGAACCACTAAAGTCAGCCAGGAGATGATGGGCCGGCAGTATTATGAGGGCAATAATTTAAAAATTATGTCTGTTCGATCTTTTAACCATACCGGCCCCCGGCGCCCGAGTGAATATGTTTGTTCCTCGTTTGTCCGCCAGGCAGTTTTGATAGAGGCTGGCCGGAAGAGTCCGGTCATAGAAACCGGTGATTTACAAAAAATCCGAGATTTTTCCGATGTCCGGGATGTTGTCCGGGCTTACCACCTGGCCCTGGAAAAAGGTCAGCCGGGAGAAATATATAATATTTGCTCGGGCGAACCCCGGCAGATTATTGATGTTCTTGAATTAATTCTTGAACTTGCCGGTTTAAAACGAGATAAAATTCAGATTAAAAGTTCCAGAGGGGAGATCACCAGCTCGGACGAGGTTTATGGAACTGCTCAAAAAATTATGGACCGGACCGGCTGGTCTCCCAAAATCCCCTTCCGCCGAACCATGCAGGATTTGCTCAGTTACTGGAGAAACAATTTAAAAAAATAAACAGGTTAGTTATACTTCTTCCTCCAAATTAAAACAGGAGGCGGATCCAATTTAGAAATTTTATTTACTAATTGTTTTAAGTTAACTTAATCACTTAGTCACTCAATCACTTAATCACTAAAACATGCGGAGGCTTATTCGAAATGACCAACTTATCCCATAAAGAGAGCGACGGCGTTTGTCTCTGGTTTACCGGACTTCCTTCATCAGGAAAAACCACGGTGGCCAAGCTGGTAGAGAAAAAATTATTGAATCAGGGTGAACGGATAGAGCGACTTGACGGTGATGTTGTCCGCCAGTCGTTGACTTCAGACCTTGGATTTTCCCCCGAGGACCGGGATAAAAATATCGCCCGGGTAACTTTTGTTGCCAAGATGCTCCAGCGCAACGACGTTATTACCCTCAGTTCGTTTATTACTCCCTACCGGGCTCAGCGCGATCACGTTCGTAACGAAATAGATGACGTGCATATTGTACATGTGCATGCTCCTGTTGACGTTTGCATCGAGCGCGACCCGAAGGGGATGTATAAAAAGGCCCAGGACGGCGAGATTGAAGGGTTCACGGGAATAGATGCTCCCTACGAAGACCCGGTAACTCCGGATCTTACTCTCCATACTGCAGAAGAAAATATTGAGGACAGCGCGGATAAGGTTATTGTTTACCTGGCCCAGAATGGTTATTTGAAGCAGGTGGATGAGGATCTTCCCACGGAATCGGTAGAAGAAGACATCGCCGAACACCTGCGCAAACTGGGCTATATTTGACTTAGTTAACTGGTTAATCAGTTAACTAGTTAGCTAGTTTGCTGGTTAGCTGGTTAGTTGGTTTGCTGGTTTAAGCTTTTAGCTTTTGGCTTTTAGCTTTCAGCTGTATTTACGGGGGTGAGATTATGAAGAAATTTTTTATTATTGTCGTAATTCTGGGTTTTGCCAGTTACTGGGTCAGCGCCCATGGCATTTACATGTGGTACGAGCGCCAGCTGGAAAACTCGGTTGACCAGTAT
>JBNJDC010000207.1:0-3316 GCA_051744565.1 bacterium | reverse complement strand
AATTGAGCGGCGGCCCCCGAAAGTCCGGTCAGGAGATAAAAAATTAAAAATTTAAATGATCCCAGTTTGTCTTCAATATTATCGCCAAAAACCCACATATACAGCATATTCCCGCCAACGTGAAACAAACCGCCGTGAATAAACATCGAGGTAAACAAAGTAACCACGGCCAGGAAAACGTTTCCACCGGAAAGGGAAGCGGGGGTAAATCCCCAGGTTGAAATAAATGCCCGAAACTCTTCCGGGGAGAGGGACAATTCAAAGCCAAAAACAAAGAGATTTATCAAAATAATAAGGACAGTAATAACGGGAGTTTTGCGGGTGGGCTGGTTGTCTTTAAGGGGCAGCATTATTTATATCCCGATAAAAAACAGATGGACCGCCAAAAAAACGTAAAAATTGTTGGGGAATAAAAATTAATCCTCCGCCCAGTAATGGACGGAGGATTAAAGTTATATTTATAATTTAACGTGAGGGCGAGGGCTGAGGCTGACCGCCGCGAGAACCCGGACCCATTTGGGGGCGAGCCGGCGGCATATTTACGTCAGCAGCAGTTTTTATTTCTGCTTCTTCACGCAGGCGCTTTAGAACCTGTTGAGCTTTCTGTTGCTGCTGGCGCTGCTGGATCTGCTGTTTAACCTCTTCTTTCACAGCTTCAAAACTAACATCTTCACCCTCGCGCACATCTTCAACCTTTATAAGGTGAAGCCCAAACTGTGTCTGGACGGGACCGCGAATCTCTCCCGGAACCATTTCAAAAGCTTCAGCAGTAAACGGTTCCACCATATCCTTGCGGCCAAAGTAACCCAGGTCTCCCCCACGGGAAGCCGAAGGGCCTTCGGAATGTTCACGAGCCAGGGCACCAAATGAATCGCCGGACTCGGCCTGGCTCTTCAAATCTTCCAGCTCAGCCTTTATTTGAGCGGTATCTCCATCACCGGTCTCTTTTAAAATATGGCGGGCTTTAACCTGCTTGGGCTGTTCAAACTGCTTTCTATTCTGTTCAAAAAACTCGCGAGCGTCCTCATCGGAAACCTCGATTTCTCCCACTTCATTTTCCATATACTTCTGGATAGTCAGCATCTCTTTGATTTCCTGGTGAGCTTCGTCCTCGGAAATCCCCATCCGCTTAAGTGCCTGTTCGCGCTGCTGTTTGGTTTCAAACTGTTCATCCAGGAATTCTTCTACATCCTTATCAGAAACAGATACGCCGCTTTTTTTGGCATTAGAAAGTAAAATTGTCCGGTCCACAAGCTGCTTGGCCACCTGGCCGCGGGCTCGCTTCTTAAGCTGCTGTTTTTGCTCTTCGGACATTTCCTGGCCCTGCATTTCAAACATCTGTGCCTGCTGTTGAACCATCTGATCGACCTGCTCTTCAAGTTTCTCCCGACTGATAGTTTCATCGTTTACCTGGATAGCCACACCATCGGGCAAGTCAGCCGTTGAATTTTCCGAATTAGCTTTAGCAGAGGAATTTTCGCCGCCAAACCAGGCCTGGACTTTTTCACCGTTACCTGAAATAAAAAGGGCAGCTCCAAGAACTACCACTACAGCTGCAATGATTGCAATAATACTTTTCCGATTTACAAACATAAATACAACATCTCCTTTAAAAAAATTATGTTCCATTCATCTGATTTAACAGTATATCATAATGAAATATTTTGTTTAAGGTCTCCAGCTGAATTATAAAATTTATATGCCAAATATACCATCAAGGAGGGAACGAATTCGACGGCGAAGACAGGTTAACGAATAATAGCGTCTACCAAGTTCAAAATTTGTTTCAACCATTTCCCGACTCAACTCCGGATTATCAAGAATTTTCCGGGTCTTATCAACGGTTTGATGCTTTATATACCCATCAAATTCTATTACTTCAAAACCCTTGGGTTTAATATCCATCGAATACACAGAATAATTATTGACAACCAGTGGTTTTTTGAAATATACAGCCTCGACAAAAGCATTCCCAAACCCTTCATAGTCCGAAGGATAAGTTACCAGGTCAGCATGCGGATAAACATCCCAGAGCGAATAAATTTTACGGCCATCTTCAGTTTCTCCGCGCTGGGGACCAATTCTCTCGGCCACAAATAATGTCTCCACCCCCATGTGCTCCGCATAACGGCGCAGGTGCTGTTCGTATTCATATCCTTCGTCACCGGAAGCATGGGAAATCAGCATCTTACAGGGACGATCCAGGTAACTTAACAGTTCAATTGCCTCTTCAATATTTTTACGGGGCACAATCCGGGTTGGCTGGAGAACAAAAGTTTCATCCTCACCAATCCCAAAACTTTCCCGCACGTCCGCGGCATAATCGTCAAGATCATCCACCGTCGGGGGGGCAGAAGAAAAGTCCAGTACATTGGGAACCAGTTCAGGGGAAAGTCCTTTCCGATGACTGAGCTGATGGCCGGCGGAAGAATTAATCACCACGTGGCTGATGTTATGAAAAGTAGGGGGAAAAGCAGAGTTAAGATAATCCCAGACACAGTTGTTTAGAAAACGATTACGTTCCCAGTAAAAATCATGATGATGAGCAATTACCGGGATCTGGGTCTCCGCTATAAGCTCGGTAAGTCCCAGGCCCAGGGGAATATTCAAAGGAATGGTCAAAACATTTTCAGCTATAATTAAATCAAGCTCAAATTTGTCCCTGAAAGTATAAAGATGCTGTTTTAAATCCCGGGCCAGTTCATTTATTTTACGAGTAGTAGACCTGGGTCGACTGGAACCATTCTGAAAACAATTCTTATAAATTTCTGAAATTTCTGGGTTTTTAAAATGAAACCGCTCAACTTCCATTGATTTTTCTGCCGGCATATCCACTTCTCCGGCAATATAAAAGGTATTATGCCCCATCTCTTCCAGCACTTCGATCCATTTTTTTGTTTCCAGGGATACACCGTCGGTGCCGGACAACCGGGTCAATACGAAACCGATGTTCAGTTCTTTTTCAACCATTTTTAGTAATATACCTCCCTGAGCTACATTTTCCCTATTACTGTATTTATCGGCATATAAATCAAAAATATAAATTGAAAATTATAAGAATAGACAGATTTTAAAATTCAGGTAAGTATCAATTTTTCAGTTATTTTTCGAACTTCTCCCGGGGCCACGCGTTTTCGGGCAACATTATCCGCTAAAGCAACCTCCGCCACGGCACAAGCTATCCGGGGAACAGTCTTCTTGTCCATTGCATCGGGCAATATATTTTCTTTATTCAATCCATCATCCGCCGCTACCCGGGCCAGTGCATCCGCTGCCGCCTGCTTCATATTTTCGTTAATCTCAGTTGCGCCGGTTG
>JBNJDC010000206.1:0-3321 GCA_051744565.1 bacterium | reverse complement strand
GACAACCGGATAACCAAGCTTGTGCAGGTCATAAGCACCGGCCTGGGAACCGTTGCCCCCGATAACAATAAGAGCGTCGATATTATTTTTATTCAAGGTTTCAAGAGCTTTTTTCTGCCCTTCTTTAGTTTCAAACTCCGGGCAGCGCATGCTTCCCAGCATTGTGCCGGCGTGCTGGATGATATTGCCCACGTCCCGGGCCTTCAGCAGGTTAAAATTTTCTTCAATCAACCCTTCGTATCCATATCTGAAACCCACGACCTCTATATTTTTGTCCAGGGCTGTGCGAACGATCGCCCGGATGGCCGCGTTCATTCCCGGGGCGTCCCCGCCGCTGGTCAGCACTCCTATTTTATTCATTTTAATTCACATCTCTCCTGGTCTGGTGTATATAGTTGATTAACGTTTTCAAGTTTTTACCATAGTATTCTTCCCACTCGTTATTTTCAACCGGGGTCTCCAGGATTTTAGGGACGTCTTTCCAGCGGTTGTCATTCATCAACAGTTGAAAACCGTCGGCGCCAATCTCCCCCTCGCCGATCTGACAGTGGCGGTCGACGCGACTGTCCCTGGCTTTTAAAGCATCGTTAAGATGCAGTGCTTTTATCATATCCGCTTCTAAAATATTTTCAATTTTTGTCATTGTTTCTTCATAATCTTTTTCACCGGCCAGCGGGTAACCCGCGGCAAAAAGATGACAGGTATCCAGGCAGTAAGCTATCCGCCCGGGATTTTTAGTTTGTCCGCGGATGGTCTGCAGCTGTTCAAGCCGGTAACCGAGAGCCGTTCCCTGGCCTGCCGTGTTTTCCAGGAGAAGTTTTGTCTCAACTTTCGGAGTTTTAGCAAAAACTTCGTCCAAACACTTAACAATTAATTCAATCCCCCGCTTTTCTCCTTCGCCCTTGTGCAGCCCGGGATGAAGGACCAGGTAGGGGATTTTTAACTTATCGGCACGTTTTAATTCGGTGATTAGACCCTCGATTGATTTTTTTCTGCCCTCTTTCTCGTAGTTGGCGGGATTGATCAGGTAGGAAGTGTGGGCCAGCACCGGGCCGGAAAGTTTTTCCTTTTTTTGGATGAATTTATCCACTTCTTCCTTTTCCAGGTCGCGGGCCCGCCACTGGCGGTTGCTCTTGGTAAAAATCTGGCCGGTAGAACAACCGAGTTTATTGATCCGGTCAACCGCCCGGTCCATTCCCCCCCGTATTGAAGCGTGAAAACCAAGCAAATTGCCATCCGGTATATTTATTTTCATATTCAAATCACTCAATCAGAGATAAAGGTAATATCCAAAAAATTGTGTAAAAAGACTCTTGTTCTCATTCTCATAGACAGGAGCAAATAGTCTCAAGTTTCAAGTTTAAAGTTCAAAGTTCAAAGTTTCAAGTTTAAAAGCAAAAGGCTTATATTCCGAACAAGAGCCATTTTTGCACAATAAAATGGACTTCATCGAGATAAATTAAACATAGTTTTAAGCCGGGAAACCTGTAAACCATCCAAGATGTAATTTTTTTAAAATTTTAATCCTGAGAATAAGTTTAAACTGCAGAGCCTGTATCGTCGATAATACGGACGGGTGAGAGAAAATGACAGAAATATATGTAGACCAACTTAAAGTTGGGATGAAACTGGCCCGGCCGGTGAGGCGCCGGGACCATATAATTTTTCCTGCCGGGACTCTGCTAACCCCCCGCCATATTCACCTGCTGTACCAATATAACATCAACCAGGTATATGTAGAAAACATTTCTCGATTTGAAGTGGCCTGAGTATAATTAGCTTCCTTCCTAAAAATTTTTCCTTTAGAAAACAATAAACGAGTAAAAAATTAATAGAAGAGTGAATTGCCGGAACAGGCCCGCCGGTGAAGCAAGATTAATCCCTGTTTTAAATAGTACATAAAAAAACCGCCCGGCTGGTAGGCCGGGCGGTTTGACCAGGTAGTCGGGGTTTATTCGATTTCGATCGACTCTCTACCGGACTGAGCGCCTTCCGGAACGGTGACTTTGAGCACCCCGTTGTCGTAGGTGGCGCTTATCTGCTCGGTGTCTACGGTGTCCGGCAGAGCAAAAGCGCGCTGGAAGGTGCCAAACCTCTGTTCGGTCCGGTAGTAGTTGCGATCTTCCTCCTGGACGGTTTTTTCCTCGCGTCGCTCGCCGGTGATTGTCAGGCGGTTGTTTTCCACGCTGACATCAATGTCTTCCTTGTTCACACCGGGAGCCTCGCATTCAAAAACCAGGCTGTCCCCTTCTTCGTAGATGTCAACCCGGGGACTCCAGGCGGAAAGTGTTGTTTCATCTTCCTCTTCTTCCCGCCAGGGGAATATGTCTCCCAGCTCCCGCTCAAGATCGAGCAGGTTCCTGAAAGGTGAACGACGACGTTGTATAGCCATCTTTATCACTCCTTTAAAAATTGGTTTGAAATTAGTTCTCGGTTAGTTTGCTCCCCCCTGTTTTGTATTAAAAATTTAACTCCCTTTCTTCATGGTATTAATAAACTGAATTTACCTCCTATTTATTCCCCAAAATTTAAATTTTTTTGGTTTTATTTATGCATTTTGAAATAAATTATTGTTACAATAAAATCATCTATCAAATATTTCAGGAGGTAAAATTTATGGTTAACAAGGATCAGCGCAGTTTGAACGTGAAGCAGGGGTTGGAGCGGGCACCGCACAGGTCTCTGCTCAGGGCGACGGGACTGAAGGATGATGATTTTAACAAACCGTTTATCGGGGTGGCCAACTCATATACGGACGTGGTTCCCGGCCATGCACACCTGGATGAGTTTGCTAAGATAATCAAGCAGGCAATTCGGGAGGCGGGGGGCGTCCCCTTTGAATTCAATACGATGGCCATCTGTGACGGGATAGCTATGGGGCATGCCGGTATGAATTACTCACTGCCCAGCCGCGAATTAATAGCCGATACTGTGGAATCCATGGCCCGGGCCCATCAATTTGACGGGCTGGTCTGCATTCCCAACTGCGACAAGGTGGTGCCGGGTATGTTGATGGCATCCGCCCGGCTGGATATGCCGACAATCTTTTGCAGCGGAGGTCCGATGGCCGCGGGAGATAACGGCGAGGGTGAAGCTATTGACCTGATAAGTGTTTTCGAGGGAGTTGCTGCCCACGAGGAAGGGGATATTGACGACGCAGAACTTGATGAACTGGAATGTTCGGCCTGCCCGGGCTGTGGCTCCTGCAGCGGGATGTTTACGGCCAATTCAATGAACACTTTTACTGAATCTTTGGGGCTTGGATTGCCCGGCAACGGAACTGCGCTGGCTCGACCCCTGGCCGGGCGGGAGGCGCTGACC
>JBNJDC010000205.1:0-3339 GCA_051744565.1 bacterium | reverse complement strand
AAAACTAATATTAGCCTCAACGGGATGTAAGAGAATTATGAAAGTTCTTCGTCTGGCCTGGTCCGGTTACCAGGATAAACATTCATTAAAAGAAGAACAGGAAACGATTGAGCGGCTGGGGCTGGATTATTTCCGCCCTTCCCACCCCGGCAATATACCGAACAATTTATCTGATTTTCAAATTATTATAATTAACAGTCAATTTTCCGTGGATGAAAATTTTATTTCTTCCCTTGCACAACCCAGCCTGATTATTACGGCCAGCAGTGGTTACGATCACATTGACCTGCCAGCCTGTAAGGAAAATAAAATTACGGTGGCCCGCACTCCCCTGGCCCGGGCCCAACGGGTGGCGGCCCATACCGAGATGTTTATGCGGGCCCTGTTGAGAAATCTGCCAGCTTCCTGTTTTTCTCTCCGGGAAGGCCGGTGGAAACGCAAAAAAACAGCCCGGAGGGTAAGAACCCCGGAAGATGAAAAAGCAGGAATTATTGGTTTTGGAGTTATCGGCCGGAAAATAGTTCAGCGTTTCATGGATGTTTTTCCACCTCCCCTGCTGGTCGCCGACCCCCTAAAAAAGAAACAGATTGAAGACAATCCGCGCCTCCAATACTGCAGTCTTCACCAGATTATACAACAGGCAACTGTATTAACTCTTCATGCCAGTTTAAACAATTCAACTCACGAACTAATTAATCGGTCAACACTCCAACAGATGCCCCCTTCAACCCTGTTAATCAATACCGCCCGCGGAAAAATGATAAACCTGCCGGATCTCTCCCGGGCCCTGGAAAACAATGAAATTGCAGGCGCGGCACTGGACGTGTTTCCCCAGGAACCGCCTTCTAAGCCAACACTCCTGAAAAATAACAAATTACTTACCACTCCTCATGCAGCCGGCTTTGGCCCCGGGTTACTCAATGATCTGCGTTCGGAATTAATCAGTACAATAAACTCCTATCGTAATGACGAAAAATTGCCCTATGAAATTAAACCTTTCAACTCCCGGCAACTGCAGAAACTAACGCTGCAACGAGAAGAACTGGAACAATGAAAAATACTGATGATGTGGTAACTGTTTTTCTCGAAAATGAAGGGAAAATACTGCTGGTTAAAAGATCAAAAAAAGCAAGCACTTACAGCGGCCGCTGGGCGGGTATAAGCGGATATAAAGAAAATGCCGCCGAGGAGCAGGCGCGGATAGAAACCGGGGAAGAGACCGGCCTCAACCGGAATGATTTTCAATTAATACAGGAAGGCAAAGCTTTCCTGGTTGAAGATCCCCCAAACGGTAAACACTGGAAAATACACCCGTTTCGATTTAAACTACTTAATGAAAAATCTATTGAACTTAACTGGGAAAATAGCGATTATCGCTGGGTCCAGCCGCAAAAAATCACCGAATTCAACACAGTGCCCAATTTAAAAGAAGCCTGGGAGAAAGTAAATGAATAAAATTAACCTGTCCCATCCGCAGGCAGATGAACTGACCGTTCTCTTCCAAAATATCCGGGAGGATCGCTCCCGTGGGTCCCGGGAATTAACCGCTCTTTTGCTTGAAGAAACCCTGCTCTGGAGCCTGGAAATAAAACAGATAGATAAACGGCAGGTGGAAGAAATATGCCGTCGCCTGACCAAACTGCGCCCCGAGATGGCAGCTATTATTAATACAGGTTACTTGCTCTGGGATCGTTTTAATGAATCTCTGGATGAGCAGGATACTTTAAATGCTTTTCGAAGAGCGCTGCGCACACTCCGCTCAACCGGTGAAAATTTAGACCAGGAGCTTATAAAGCATACCCGAAGGGCAAACCTTAAGGACCGGGATATAATGACTTTCAGCCGCTCAAGCACCGTTATAAAGCTTATGTCGGAACTGGAAAATATAGAAAAAGCGGTAGTTCTCCACTCTTATCCCGGCGAAGAAGGAATAGACAGCGCCGAGGACCTTTCAGAAAATATTGAAGTAACTTTTGCTTACGATATGGAAGCCGGATATTTTTTGCCCCGCGTGGACGCCCTTTACCTGGGAGCTGATGCCCTGCTTCACGACGGTTCAATAGTAAACAAACTGGGGTCCCGGCTTCTCGCCCGATCAGCAGTAGATACGCCGGTCCGGGTGGTAAGCGATATTTACAAATACACTCCGGTTGACAAAATAGCCAATAATCCCCGCTATCCTTCCCCCGAGGACCTGGCCGCCGACCTCAAACGTGATCATCCAATTTTTGAGACGGTTCCCGCCCGTTTAATTGACAGTTACCTGACCAACCGGGGCTGTTTTACCAATAAGACTGAGCTACTGGAAAATATTTCCGACTTAAGAAAAGCACACAAGAAATTAGAAGATTAAATCAATCTCTGTCAGGTAATTAAACAATCAGGGCAGAAAAAATAACCAGGCAGGGATTATTAAATTGCCACCACATTCATTAACCACATAAACAAATTGAGGTAAAAGGCATAAAAAAGCCAGAGAAGATATATAAATATTATTAAGCCGGCAGGTCGATGGACCACAAAAAAATAGAGGGCAGTTATAGAAACTAAAACTATTAACAGAAATAATATAACCAGGCCTCCGGTCAGCGATTGAAATCCAAAGAACACGGGATTAAACGCTGCGTTTATTATTAATTGGCTCAAAAATAGGCCAATAGCCTCTTTTCGAAAACCAGAAATCAAACCCCTGGTCCAGACCCGGTAAGCAGCAATTCCAAGCAGGGTATAGAGAGTGACCCAGACAACAGAAATGACCCAGCCCGGGGGAACGCCAGGGGGCTTTAACAGGGCATCATACCAGCCGCGGGGTATGGAAACAAACAAGGATGGTATTAAGGCAAGATAACTGATAAATATCCAGGTAAATAATATTCGAACCCGGTAAATATGTTTGAGGGGATTCTTGTTACCCAATTCACAATCTCCCATGAATTTTACTATTTCTTCTCTCATCCGAAAAATTCTTTAATAGATATTTCGTGTTAATTATTTGCGAAGTCTACATTGCCGTAAATAATAGGTCCTAAAAAAGATTGCATCAACGTCATTAACAATTCACCGTCGCTTAACCAGTTATTATGGTCTTCCACCGGGTAGTTTACTGTCAGGGATGACTTTATCGAAAAGTCATGGTTTCTTTCAACAAAATATATAACTCAAGTTTTATAACATCTGCCGGAGAACATACTGGAGAATACCGCCGTGGCGGTAGTATTTTGCTTCCACTTCCGAATCCAGGCGGGCCAGGACTTCAAATTCAACTTTTGAACCGTCAGCGGCAGTTGCGGTGACTTGCAACTCATCACCGGCTTCTACACCCTCAATCCCTGAAATTTC
>JBNJDC010000204.1:0-3342 GCA_051744565.1 bacterium | reverse complement strand
GATCACGTTACCGATCTCATTAGGATCCTCGGTTCGATCAAAAAGAGCAAAATCGAGGTCCGTGGAAAACCGTCCCTCCATGCCCGCAAATAATTTCCGTAAGGCTGTTCCTCCTTTAAACACGATCAGACCATCAAAGTAGCCGGCATCGTGTAAATGGGAGAGAATGAAATCCTGCGCTATATCCAGGAGCGCAATATCAATGTCGACCTTGGAGTTCGGGGGAACGTGTCGATGGACATAGCCCTGGGTTAACGAATGATCGAGGTTTGTCATGGAGTTACATATCCTTTTTTCTTACCGGATCAAGTTTCTTCGGATCGGCCGGCAGGATCGTGTCGGCGACATTCCACTTAGCGTTGTGCCTTCGAATTTTTTGTCGTGGCCCAAACCAGACCTTCCCGGCCGGTTCAATATTAAGGTCCTTAACCAAATCCGAAGCCAGGCCGGAGAGTAGGTAAGCAAACCGGATCTTTGTGGAATGTGAACGATTGATTAACTCGGTGAGAACGTTTTCTTTGTTCATTTCTTCAACCAGGTCGGGCAACCAATCAAATACGCTCGTCCAGCTCTGGACGTAGTTCGGCTTGTCCACGAGATGCACGAGGATCGTTTCAAGCCGTTGGACGGGAATCTCATTGGCCGTGACCGGTTCCAGGTGAGCCTCGAATCGAAGCACTCGATAGTTCCTCTTGATGGCAGCGGGAACGTGATCCTCCGGCGGAAGGGCAACCTCAATCTCGGATGGCAGTCGAGCCAAAAAGTCATGACACCACATGGCAGAGTCCAGGGCCACCCGGATGTTCCGGTCGGGGTCTCTTTTCAACATTGCCTTCAGGGGGAGAAAGGGACTTTCTGTGGAAAATGGTCCGGCCCGTTCTGCCGGGGAAAACTCCCAGACTCCCTGGACATCCGTTTTCAGTAACCAACCTTTTTCAGATAAAAGCTGAATCACTCTGTTTTTTTGGGTCTTTACGTCAAATTTATCGATAAGTTCCCCTATTTCTTCAGTGGTTACCAGTTCCGGACGTTCAAGTTCCAGTTTTTCGATGATTTCAGCTAAATGCGCGGGAATAGTTCGTGACATTTTTCCACCACTAATAAACAAATAATATATTTTTGGCCTCTAATTGACATTAATAATGTAACATATTGTTATTTTAGTGTCAAAATTATTCTATAAATAAACAAATGATGTATTTATCGACATAATTTGTCACTATTTTTATGCGAAATCAAAGAGAATTCAATTAGCTCGGTTAATTCATGGGCTTCATGAATTAACCGGGCTAGATTTATTTTTACACAATAAAATGGATTTAATCGCCAATTAATAATGTTCTGTCGCAAAGCAATGATCTGTATTCACGACCTTTCGAGAACTGTTAAGTTTCTAAGATAAATAAAAGTTACCATCGGGGAGTTAAATGGCGTATACTTATATTAGACGGAGATAAAAGATTGAGGGAGGCGATTAAAATGGTAGATGCAATCGGTCCAATTTACCGGGGGAGTTTTAACTATCCGTTGTTGCCTCCTTCTGCCGTGGAACCGGAGTCGGAAGTTGAGGTGACAGAGCCTCCGGAGGTTCCCGTGGTAGTTGAAGAGGCGGTTGAAAGTGTCCTGGAAGCGGAAGAAGCCCTGGAAGCCGAGGAACTGAACGTCCAGGAAGAAGAAACAACTGCGCAGGCGGAGGAGACAATTGCTGAAGACGAGATGATTGCCTCTCAGCAAGATGAAACAAACGCTGAGGAAGAAGCCGCTGTTGCGGATAGGGCACTTTTAGATACAGAAGAAGAATTGGCTGAGGAAGAAGCAATGGATGAGGCCGCTGAAGTTGAAAGGGCTGAGTTTGAGGAGTTAGAGGCTCTTGATGCTGAAGAGGAATTTGCGCAGACAACGATGGTAGGTGGTGAAATGGCCGATGCGACCGAAATAATTCCGGAGGGGGAAGAGTTTGACGAAGAAATTGCGTCCGAGCAGGCCACTGGTGAGCCGGCGGGAGCAATTGTTGAAGAAGAGGATGTAACGGATGCGCCAGAACCAACTGCGGCAGAGGTTGCTGCGGCGGAAGAGGAAGCAGCTATAGAGACAGAAGCTGAAGCGCTCGAGGAAACTCGATCCGTTAACGACTTGGCCATTATACAAAGGATAATGGCAGAAGAACGTGATTATCAAAATTATTTAGTTCAAGCCGGCGAGCAATCTGCCGCCGGTGCTGTGGTTGGGCGGGAAATCATGTTAAACACCCTGGGTTTCGGTAATTACTATAGTAGCGTCGCTTGAAATTTCTGTAAATTTTGTAAGATTTTAAGGAAATTAGTATTCTTTTTCTACAGTGGAGATTATTCTACATACAAAAAAATATCCGGTAACGGTAATCTTTTTCACGGTTGTTGAAATCTTCTTGATCTAATGTGAGAAAAAAATGGGTTAACCAGAGATATTTTTATCTTGGATCTCAATTGCAACCAGGGTTCCGGATGAGACCAGTTCTGGTGGGATAGAAAATTTATTGTGGTTTTCCTACCGGGAGTATTAGCAGTGGTTTTTCCTCCTCCAGGCGCAGGACTTTGCTGACGCCTTCGTCAGAAAAAGCTCCGATGGCCACCGTTCCCAGTTTTAGAGCTTCCGCCTGCAGATAAATATTCTGGTCCACGTGGCCCGTTTCAATATGGGCGTAACGGTGGGCCCTTTCGCCGTAACGGGATGTGCTTCTTTTGTAAATAGCAGTCAAAACAATATTCAGCGGTGCGGCCCCGACTGCTTTTTGATCCAGGGCTTCTGACTGGAGCCGGCTGGACAGGTCGCCGGCCATGGTTTTTTTTACCGCATGTTTTTCGGGCAGATACCTGTAAACTCCGGGGTCTAAATCTTCGACGTTGCTGACGACTGCGAAAGTTTCGAGAGGATATAAAGCTCCGGCCGAGGGGGCGGCCCGGAAGTTTTCTTGCTGGTCGGTAATTCCCTGGGCTGCCCATAGCAATTGACTTAGTTGCTGGCTATCCAGGCTGACATCTTTAAATTGGCGCCGGGAACGTCTATTAGCCACTGTTTCTTCCAGCGAAATATCACTCCTGCGTCGTGGTTCGGGTAACTTCACTTTTTTACCCCCCTGGGCCGCCCGGTTCTGGAGCCGGCTGGAGATGAAAATAATGGTAATCACACCGATAATTACAATTATTGCGAGAATATATTTTTTCATCTTTTTCTCTCCGGGCTATTGAAATTTCCTCTGCAATAAAGTTAGCATATATATACAGTTCATGTAAAATCTGATTTTGAGATCTCCTGGAGGTTTGAAAAATGGATAGTTATGAAAAAAAATTACTTGATCACACT
>JBNJDC010000203.1:0-3355 GCA_051744565.1 bacterium | reverse complement strand
AATGGCTGGTAAATTTCAAAAACGCGGGTTAGTTCCGCAAACCCCAGGGGATCGGTAAGTGTTACACTGGTTGGCCCCAGGGTGAATCGTCCAAACTTCGACCGACAGGTGGTGCGGTAAGAAGTAACCATAACTTCCCCCGGATTAATCAAACCGGGAAAACGGGCCCGGGATTCAAAATCCGAGGAAAAAGGCAGTCGATCACGGGCCAGGGGAGCAAAAAGAGGGTTGTTCCCCTCGTTGGCGAGATAATAGGAGGTTTCCAGCCGGCCACCTTCATAAATACCATCGGGGCCCCGGCGGCGCAACCGGATCTTATCCACCGAACGTTTCAGGTTTCTAATCAACCATAACCACAGGCAGCCCAGGTAAATAAACCCCAGAAAATATATAAACTCTCCCGCCAGCAAGCCCGGAATGCTAACGGTAAAAAATCCCAGCAGAAGAGAGGTGCGAACTTTTACAAGTTGCTCGCCAATATTCACCGTCTAATCCGCCGGTTCAAATTCCACCGGAACTGATACTTCCGTTTTTATATCTTCTATCACTTCGTCAACAGTTGTCCCCGACATTTTTTCCCGGGGATCAACTATTATTCGATGACAGAGGGTGGGATGCAGAAGGGTCTGCACATCATCCGGCGTAACAAAACTGCGTCCTTCACAGAACGCGAAGGCCTGGCTGGCTCGGCGCAGAGCCATGCTCGCCCGCGGGGAAGCCCCCAGTTCCAACCCGTCATAATCCCGGGTGGTTCGAACAAGTCGCACGATATAATCAAGAACAGACTTCTCAATTTGTATATTTTTAACCAGTTCCTGCAACTCAAGCACAGTTTGCGGACTACAAACCGGTTCCACGGCAAACACCGGGTGGGAGGAGCGATTAATTGAGGCTATCTCTCGCTCCACGTCGTCCCCGGGATAACCTATGCTGAATTTTAACAGGAAACGGTCAAGCTGTGCTTCGGGGAGAGGAAAAGTACCCTGCTGTTCCACCGGATTCTGAGTTGCCGCCACAAAAAATAAATCCGGCAGCTCAAACGTTTCTCCCCCGCTGGTTATCTGTCTTTCCTCCATACATTCAAGCAAACTTGATTGTGTCCGGGGAGTTGCCCTGTTTATCTCATCGGCCAGCATTATCTGGGTAAAGGCCGGACCGGCTTCAAACTCAAACTCCTGTTTTTTCCTGTTAAATACATGCGAGCCGGTAACATCGCCCGGCAGCAAATCCGGGGTAAACTGTATCCTACTGTAGTCACCGTCAATTGCCCGGGCCAGGCTGCGCACCATCATTGTCTTGCCCAGGCCGGGAACATCTTCAATCAGTATATGCCCGTCGGCCAGCAGTCCGGTCAATGTCAACTTGATCGGCTCGGGTTTCCCCAGCAAAACTTTTTTTATCGTTGATTGCAGCTTGTTTACTATCCGGTGACCTTCTTCAACTTCCATCTGTCACTCCCCCTCAAGAAAGATTAACCTGTTGCTCAAGCCAGGCCAGGTAATTCTCATTCACATCTTCTACCGGTGTGCTGACGATCTCCGGACAATCGTAGGGGTGGTTTTCAGCCAACCAATTTTTTAATTCCTCAACTTTTTCCGGTGTTGTTTTTATAAGCAGGGGATATTCGGTTGTTTCCTCTTTTTTCCCCTCCCAGCAATAATAAGAGGTCACGGGTGAACCAACATTTATACAGCCCGCCAGCTTTTTTTTCAGCAACTCACGGGCCATTTTTTTAGCTGCGGGCCGATCATCCACAGCTGTATGCACAAACAAAATCTCAGCAGCCATCGGTGATCCTCCTCAGTGATAAGCCATCTTGTGATAAGGAGGTTCTGCCCCCAGGAGATACCCTATTCGCAGGCGGGCCAGGACCTGGGTCATGCTCCTGGAATTACAACCGGTGCGAGCAATCATTTCATCCACCAGTTTTCGTGCTTCTTTCTTTCTTCCCGCCGCATAAGTCTCGGCAATAAATTCCAGGCTGCCCGTATTGCATTCACCTTCCAGCACTTTTAACAGTTGTTCCAGGGCTTCTTTCCGGCGCCCAACCTCGTAATAGGCGAACCCGAGGTCGTAATGCGCGCGCGACGAGCCAGGTTTTTCTTCCACAATTTTTTCAAATTTACCAACCACATCATCCACCCGGTGGAAATACGGAGCCTCTTTTACCATCCGCAGGTAATGCTCGCTGGAGATAACATCTTTCCCCATCCGTTCGTAAACACGCCCCAGCTGATAAAAAGCCTCCGGATTTTGCGGATCTATCCGCAGGGCGTCCCGCAGGTATTGTTCCGCATAAAGATAGGCGGCGGGAGCCGAAGTCAGTCCGTTATACCGGCGATACTGGAGTGTAAACTTGCTAAGGGGATCAACAAGCCGGGCCAGGGGATTATAAAGTTTATCCGGTAGTTCATACCCTTCAATCGAAACATTTTCCAGTTGTTTCTCAATCTCATCCAGGAGGCCCACCAGCCGGCTCCGGGCTTCTTTATATCTCCCGCCCACGGGCGGCATTTTTCCCTTTTCTGCAAGTGAATTTCTAATTTCATCCAGCCGCTGAACTCGCTGCCTCTGCTCGGCCACAAATTCGTCCAACCGGTCAATAAACTGTTTTAACTGTGCTCGGCGGCGACCAATTTTCTTTTTCCTCCACTGCTTTAATTCGTCCGGCAAGTTATCTTTCCAGTCGTCAGATAGCTCCTGCCGGGAAGAAAAATACATCTGCTGCCGGTAACGCTCCTGGAGCCTTTTATCAATTTTCACGGCAAAACTATCGGCCACGAGCTGATCAACCAGCCAGTTCACGTCCTGTTCGGTCCGGGCCACCATTTCTTCCAACTCAAGTGTCCTCGGGGTCGGTGAAGAAGGGGCCGTATCTCCCCGGTCAATTAATACCCGGGCTTCCTCCACCTTTAAATTGGAATTACGCCGCTGTATATACGAAAATCCATAAAGTACCCCTCCGATAATCAGAGAGATTACCAGGAAAATTAAAATTAAATTCCTCGGTTGAATCTTGATTAGCGATTCATAATCTTCAGGAGTTATCCCTGAATTTTCACTATCATTTCCTTTTTCCGCCATTCAACTTCACCTCGAAAAATTGTCATTGAGAGATTAAGAGATTGAGTTATTTCAAACCTATTCAATCATAATTCACAAGACTTCACAAACCAGAAGTTAATTTTTAACTTTCACACTTTCCCACTTTCAACTTTCACACTTAATTACCGCCGCAGCAATATTTATATTTCTTTCCACTGCCGCAGGGACAGGGATCATTTCTCCCCACGTCCTCGCCTTTAACCACGGTCTTCTGGATGGAATCTCCGCCACTTGATCCACTTTTAACAGC
>JBNJDC010000202.1:0-3358 GCA_051744565.1 bacterium | reverse complement strand
CTCCCTTCGTCCAGCTGGAGCCGCCTCAAATTAAGCCCGGCACAAATTTCTTTTCGTTTACTGGCAATAACAAGGGTCATGCCCCGCTCTTCCAGGGCATTTAACAATTTATTTACCCGAGCAATCCCCGACTCACCAAGATAGCGCGCCGGGTCATCAAGGAGCAAAAATTCAGGGGAAGGCAGGAGTCCTCCCGCCAGGGCAATGCGACTTACAGTTCCCGCAGACAACTCTCCCAGGGCTACAGATCGAGCCTCATTCTCGAGGCCTACAAACTGCAGTACTTCCTCCACCCTGTTTTCCCGTTCAGACTCGCCCAGGCAATACCAGCCGCCCAGGAGATTCAAATTGTCCCGGGCTGAAAGTTCACCATCAAACTGTCCCGGCGAGTAACGGACCAGTGCAATATTTTTTTTAAATTCAATTGATTGGTAGGGATCGTGCTTGTTTACCCGGATCTGTCCGTGATCGGGCGGATAGAGGCCGGCAATTAGATTTAAAATTACCGATTTACCGGCGCCCGCTGGCCCACTCAGGTGAAGAGTCACTCCGTTGGGATGTTCAAAATCTATTCCCGATAGAGCTTCTACTTCCAGGGGATTAAACAGCATGTCCCGGTTTGAACCACAGGCAAAATTTTTATCCACATCATTGAAGGTTATCACTATTATTTACTCCACCCGTAAAATCAGTCAAAATTTATAGCTGCAGGCTAATAATCAATTAAAAATCCCAATCACGATAGTTACGCCCCTAAACCCAGTCGGCTATCCGACTGACACCTTCTTCAATTCTTTCCATGGAATTTGCATAGGAGAGGCGCATGAAACCGGGGGCTCCAAAGGGCGTGCCGGGCACAGTAGCCACGTGAACGTCATCAAGAAGACGGGCGGCCAGCTGCATATCGGTTTCCACGCCGGACTTGTTCTCTATCAATCCACTAACGTCCGGAAAAGCATAAAAAGCACCCTGCGGTTTCTGACATTCAACACCCGGGATGTCATTCAGCAGCTCATGAATTCTGTCCCGGCGCCGGGCAAACTCTTCAACCATCCCCGCAATCTCGGAATCGGGCAATTCAAGTGCTCTGATAGCAGCTTTCTGACTTATCGAACAGGGATTGGAGGTAGAATGGCTCATCAGGGTGTTAACCTTTTCTATCACCTCAACCGGGCCGGCCGCATAGCCTATCCTCCAGCCGGTCATCGAATAAGCCTTGCTGACGCCGTTTACGATTATGGTCCGGCGGCGAACTTCCTCGGAAAATTCCGCTGGCGAATAATGTTGATTATCACCGTAAATTAATTTTTCATATATCTCGTCACTGATCAGAAATATATCTTCCTCCACTGCTATTTGACCCAGTTCTTCCAGCAAAGATTGTGAGTAAATATTCCCCGTCGGGTTGGAAGGAGAGTTAACAAGTATCAACCGGGTATCATCGGTTATTGCTTCTCTTACTCGTTCCGGGTCCGGTTCGAAATTATTTTTACTGGTATCAACAATATTGGGCTTACCGCCAAAATAGCGGATCTGCTGGGGATAAGAAACCCAGTAGGGAGCAAAAATTAGAGCTTCATCGCCCGGTTCAAGCAGTGTCCCCATCAGGTTATACAGGACATGCTTTGCTCCGCAGCCAATGGTGACCTGCTCGGTTTTATACTGGATATCCTGGTCCTCTTTTAGCTTATTGACCACCGCTTTTTTAAGATCCGGGTGACCCGAAGCAGCCGTATAACCCGTAAAGTTGTCGTCAATTGCCTTCTTTCCCGCCTGTTTTATCGGCGCCGGCGTCGGGAAATCAGGCTCGCCCGCCCCAAAACCAACAACGTCAACACCTTCTTCCTGGAGCTCAGAAGCCCGAGCTGAAATAGAAAGCGTTGCCGAAGGTTGAATAGATTGTGAACGTCCAGATAAATTCATGTTTTCCCTCCCGGGGGATTAAAGCAAGATATTTGTTAATTAAAGGGACAGAAAATTTAGATTAATTTGCCGTTAAAGTCAAGTAATTGTGGGGTTCAAAAAAATATTTTAAACCGGAAAGTAAAAAAATTGAGGGTTAATTTTAATCGGCACGGCGGAAAATTTTAGTCCGGATTTTATGTTTCAACTCGGGAGGTGCCTCTTCCCGTTTGATCTTTTTCACAATTACAGCTTTAAACCTTCTTTCAATAATCAAAACTTTCTTGCAGCGTGAACAACTGCTGACGTGATTTTCCACAGACCTTGCCCTGTTATCTTCCAGTTCATTATCAAGATATCGCTGGTATATCTCCAGGACTTTCCTACAGTTCATAAACCATCACCGCCCAATAGTCCGCTGCTAGGTCAATCATCAGAATTACCGCTTTGTGCTTCAATTACACCCTTCTCTTCAGCATAATCAACAAGTTTCTTTTTGAGAATATTCCGGGCCCGGTGCAGCCGGGACATAACCGTCCCCAGGGGACAGTCCAGAATTTCCGCTATCTCTTTGTAAGAAAAATCTTCAAGATCGGCTAAGATAAGGGTGGATTTAAACTCCTCGGGCAGTTCTTCTATGGCATCAACAATTTTCCGGGGGAGAATTTCATCAAAAAATTCGCTTTCCGGATCACCAATCTGGGAAGTCCACTCCCCTTCAACCATAAAATTATATACCTCGTCGGTATCTTCATAGTGGACCTTATCAGGTTTTTTCTTGTACTGCTTATAACGAGTGTTGTACAGGTTACGCAGGATGGTAAAAAGCCACGCCTTACAGTTGCTGCCCGGCGTATACTGGTGAAAAAACCTGTAAGCCCGCATATAAGTATCCTGGACGAGATCTTCAGCGTCCTCCTGGGAGTAGCTTATACTGCGCGCATAATTGTAGAGAGCATTGAGATGAGGTAGAGCTTCCTCCCGAAATAGCCGATCCTTTTCCTCCTTGCTCATCTCCTCTACTTCTTTTTGTTCATTATCCGTCATTATCTAAAATCCACCCGAACATGTATTGATTTTTTCGGCCACGGTTTCCCGATTGCTTCGAAAATAACAAAGTTAATCATCAAATTTTTTGCGGTTAACCCACAACACGTAACCCGCAACCCTCAACTTACAATTATTCCGGTCGGTATTCATCCAGTCCATACTTTTCTATTTTATTATAAATTGTCGAACGATTTAAGCCTAACACCCGTGTGGCGGCAGAAATATTCCAACCCTGGTCCTGCAGTACCCGCAGTATATGCTCTTTTTCAACTTCTTCCAGTGATTTTTTGTTATCAACTTTATCCGCAACCTCAACCTCTTTTTCCTTCAGCGTACCCGGTAAATAACAGGGTTTAATTTTATCTCCATCCGCCACGGCCAGCGAGTGCTGGATACAGTTTTCCAG
>JBNJDC010000201.1:0-3359 GCA_051744565.1 bacterium | reverse complement strand
TTCCGCAACATTGTCAGTCTGCAGGCCCTCGAGGACAATCTGAAGTTTCTTTTCCCCCGGGATTCTTCGCTTCTTAGAACCCATCTTTACCGTGCCTCCGTAGCGTGATAATGTTAAACTTAATTGTCGCTTATGACACGGAAAGACTAAACTCTTTTTTTACCCATCTGTTCGATGGTCTGTGAAACAGTATACAACGGAATCAATACCACACGTTACAGGGGGGGCAAAATGACAACAAAGGGTCTGGCGGGCTGTTTCTCTACCAATTTTAAATACATAAGCTATAATTTAATAGTGTTGACGTTTGTTTTTGGTTTCAAATCCTGCCGGAACCCCTCACAAACAGAATAAATACTTTTATCTTTGAAGCAGGTAGAGTTAAAAAAATGAGTAAAAATAATACTTAAAAAGGAAGTTGAAGTTATGAGTGAAGGAAAAGTTAAATGGTTTGATTCTGATAAAGGGTTCGGATTTATTGAACAACAGGACGGGGACGATTTATTTGTCCATTTTTCGGAAATTAACATGGACGGTTATAAAAAGCTGGAAGACGGTCAGAAAGTAAAATTTGACAGTAAAGAAACGGACGAAGGGCTGGCGGCTATAAACGTAACTCCGCTTGAAACGAAAAAAGATAAGACAAAAACAGAAAAATCAACCTCAAAAACACAATCTACCACGAAAACACAACCTGCAGAAGATATAACACCAAAACAGGATATTCCCGACGTTGATAATTTTTCTGAACTGGGCCTTAACGACGAAATACTGACCGGCGTGGAAGATGCCGGCTTTTCCAAACCCCGGCCGATACAGATCCAGACTATCCCCCCGCTGCTGGAAGGGCGGGACCTGGTGGGAACCGCCCCGACGGGAACCGGCAAAACTGCCGCGTTTTTGCTCCCTATTTTCCAGAAACTGGCCGGAGAAACCACGGAGCTGCCCCGGGCTTTAATACTGGCGCCCACCCATGAGCTGGCCGATCAAATTTGCGAAGAAGCCCAGCTGTTAAGCCAGGATCTGGACCTGGTGATTGAAAGCGTCTACGGGGGAACCGACATCTTTGACGAAATCGACCGCCTGAAGGAGCAGGTGGATGTCCTTGTCGCCTGTCCCGGCCGGCTGCGCGATCACCTGAGCCGGTTTACGGTTAAACTTCGCGATGTTGAAGTTCTTGTTCTTGATGAAGCCGACCGGATGTGCGACATGGGGTTTCTGCCCGAAATCAAAAAAATAATGCACAAATTACCGAAAAACAGGCAAAATCTTTTCTTCTCAGCCACGATTCCCAAGCCAATTCAAAAATTAGCCGATAAAATTCTGGATGATCCGGTTAAATTTTCCGTTGGCCGGCAGGCACCGACTAAAACAATTTCCCACTACGTGATTGAACTGCAAAAAAATAAAAAGGAACAGGCTTTGAAAAGGTTACTGGATACTGAAGATATCGAATCCGTCCTGGTCTTCTGTCGGACCCGGAATACTGTCCGCAACCTCGCCCAGAAGCTGCGCGGCAAAGACTATGACGCCTGCGGGCTGCAGGGCGGTATGGATTCCCTGGCCCGGGAGGCAACTCTTTCCGGCTTCCGCCGCCAGAGCTTCAAAATACTGGTAGCCACAAATGTAGCCGCCCGGGGACTGGACGTCGAGCATATTTCCCACGTCATAAACTACGATATCCCCGAGGAACCTGACGTCTACACGCATAGAATCGGCCGAACCGGCCGGGCCGGCGTTGAAGGCGAAGCCTACACCCTGGTCACGCCGCGGGATAAGAAATATTTACGAGCTATCGAGAAAACAATCGGTTACAAAATTGACCGCAAAGATTTGCCCTGATAATTTCAACAAATAACAAGAAACAAGGAACAATTTTCTCTTCCTTTAAGGTTTGCAAGTTCAAACACCTGCTGAGGTGTAGCCGTTGAAAAGATCAAAGATTCAACTTTTAGCCGGTAGTTTTATATTTTTAATCTTATTCTTGGTGCCTATTTTCTCCCCTGTAATTTCACCACTTTCGGCTGCTGAAGATTCTTCCCGCCAGGCTACTATATATTTTTTCTGGGGGGAATCCTGCCCGGTCTGTGCCCGGCAGAAACCTTTCCTGGAAAGGATGGAAGAAAAGTATCCCGGTCTGGATGTAGTGCAGCTGGAAGTTGAAGAGAGCGAGGAAAATAGAGAAACCTTCCGGAAATTAGCCCAAACTTATAACACAGAGGCCAGTGGCGTTCCGATGACTTTCATCGGTGATTTTAGACCACTGGTGGGATTCAGTCACCAGGCAAAATCACGGCTGGAGGACATGATTAGTTACTGTCTGGAAAATAATTGCCCGGACCCGGGCAATTATATTGACCGGGAGATAGAAGGACAGCAAAAAAAATCTTCCGTGTCCAAAAAAATAAAAGGTAACATCGATCACACGCTCTGGCTCCCTTTTGCTGGGGAAGTGGACCTGGTTGCCATGCCGTTGTTTGTCATGACTTTCCTGGTTGCATTTGTCGACGGCTTTAACCCCTGCTCTCTCTGGCTGATAACCCTGCTGCTGGGTATTGTCATTCCCACCGGCGACCGCAAAAAAATACTGACAGTATCCCTGACTTTCCTCCTGGTAACTGCCGCCGGCTATGGACTTTTTATCCTGGGGGTCTTAAAAACCATGACTTATATTGGCTACATGGGCTGGATCCAGGTTATTGTGGCGGTTATTGCGTTTATTTTTGGAGCCGTAAACGTCAAGGATTATTTCTGGTTCAAAGAGGGGATCTCCTTCACCATTCCCGATCGTTTTAAACCAAAAATATTCAGAAATTTCCGGGAGCTGCCGGAAAAAGAACAATCCGCTCCCCTGCTGGTCGGGGCTGTTGCCCTGATGGCCGCCGGGGTTGTCCTGATTGAACTGCCCTGCACCGCCGGTTTCCCGGTTATCTGGTCGAGCATAGTAGGGGCTTATGATCTCGGACTTGTTACCTATTCCGGCTTATTTATCCTCTATTTATTTACTTACCTGCTGGTCGAACTAATCATAGTCATAACTGCCGTGGTTACCATGCGGACAACCCGCCTGCAGGAAGTCCACGGGAGGATATTGAAACTGCTGGGCGGCGTAATAATGCTTGCCCTGGCCGCAGTAATGTTCATCAACCCCAAACTAATGGAAAGCATCAGCGCCGTCGTCGGAATTTTCACCCTATCTTTTGGAATCACAGCCCTAATTATAATTGTCCACCAGTATTTACTTCCCGGGTCGACTTCTTCCGAAGAACCCAGCTAACACTAAACATCAAAAGCAAATGCCGTATTAGTAAGCCATGCAATTGACAGGTGTTACATTATATGTTACATTGTAACTGAAA
>JBNJDC010000200.1:0-3365 GCA_051744565.1 bacterium | reverse complement strand
ACGGAGCGATGGAAGGCAAAGAAATGTTTGTCCGTTTTTTCTCGCTGGGACCGACCGATTCGGTATTTACGATTCCCGCCCTGCAGATTACCGATTCCGCTTACGTTGCTCACAGCGAAGATTTGCTCTACCGCCAGGGTTACGAGGAATTTAAAAAATTAGGCGGCTCGGACGATTTCTTCCATTTTATTCATTCGGCGGGTGAACTTGACGAAAGAAACAACAGCAAAAATATAGATAAACGCAGGGTGTACATCGACCTGGAGGAAGAGCGTGTATTTTCAACCAACACTCAATACGGGGGAAACACAATCGGCCTGAAAAAACTGGCCTTCCGCCTGGCAATTAAGCGGGGCGCCAAGAATGGCTGGTTGGCCGAACATATGTTTGTCATGGGAGCTCATGGACCGGATGACAGGGTAACTTATTTTACCGGTGCCTTCCCCAGCGGCTGTGGTAAAACCAGCACGGCTATGATCCCCGGGCAATCCGTTGTCGGGGATGATATTGCCTACCTGAAGGAAATCGACGGGGAAGTAAAAGCCGTGAATATTGAAAGCGGTATTTTTGGGATTATACGCGACGTTAACCCGGAGGATGATCCCCTGATTTATAAAGTCCTGAATACGCCGCGGGAATTAATATTTTCCAACATCCTGGTAAACAACGGTGAACCTTACTGGATGGGGATGGGCGAAGAAATTCCCGAGGAGGGGATAAATTATTCCGGCGAATGGCACGAAGGCAAAACGGACGAAGAAGGTAACAAAATAACACCGTCCCATCGAAATGCGCGTTATACAATTCAAATCAGTGACCTGGAAAACGCTGACCGACGAGCTGACGATCCGGAGGGCGTTCCGGTTGACGGCTTTATTTACGGTGGGCGGGACTCCGACACCTCTGTCCCGGTGGCTGAAACTTTAAACTGGTCACACGGAGTATTTACGGGGGCCTGCCTCGAATCTGAGACCACCGCCGCCACACTCGGTGATGCCGGTGTGCGCAATCATAACCCGATGGCCAACCTGGACTTTGTTTCAACTCCTATCGGAGAGTATATTCAAAATCACCTGGAGTTCGGAGAAAAACCGGACTCGCCCCCGACTATTTTTTCGGTCAATTATTTTCTCAAGAATCAGCAGACAGGAGAATATTTTAATGCCATCCTGGATAAAAAAGCGTGGCTGATGTGGATGGAAGGCCGGGTAAACGGAGAGTTTGAAGCAATCAAAACTCCCGTAGGGTATATACCCCACCACCAGGATTTACAAAAGCTATTTCAAAACCACCTGAATAAAGATTACACAAAGGATGAATACAAGGAACAATTTTCCATTCGGGTGGACAACTACCTGGATAAAAACAAGCGGATGGAGGAAGCTTTTGCCGGCGAGCAGGACGTACCGGAAGCTTTTATGGCTGAACTGGACGCCCAGCGCCAACGCCTGGAAAAAGCACGTGTAAAATACGGCAGTTCCGTCATTTCCCCTTTTGAACTGAAGTAAATTTAGCCGGCCTTCGGCAGAAGGAATTACGCCCCCTATATATATCGATTCACCGGGGTTTTTAATAATAATTAAATTGAGCGATTTTTATGCTTAACCAGGAGATAACATAATTCTCTGGCTCATTCTCCCAAACGATGTTTGGATGGAATGCACAACGTTTAATGGCCATAACCATATAGTTTTCAGGTGATGCTCAAGCTGTATACGCCACCGGAGGCTCTCCGGTCCAGGCTGCTGTGAGGAATGTATATTCCAATTCAAGCCCCTCATGGGCTTTGGAATATTCATAATACCACCAGAGAACAATATTATCACCTTCTCACCCGGAGGGTGAGGATGTTGAATGTCTTATTTTCGGATTTTTACAGTCATGGTTTGGCGGACAGGATGTGCGCCAGTGGCTGTATCCCTCGGAGACAGCTGGAGGCTGTTGAGAATGAGAAAATAAGATATTCAATTTCCGAACGTTCAGAATCGCTCAATTTAGGTAATAATTAAAATCAATAACAGCTTGCCTTTACTGCCGGTGCAGGCGGGCGGCAAGGCCACTACCGTCCAGGTTGAGGGATACAAGACGATAGCCGGCAAATGTGGAAGGCAAAGGTAGATTCACTTTGCCGGGAATCAACCAGGTCGCGGGAACACTGCCAAGTTTTAAACTGGCAATTTTTAGGTCCCACCGTTTTTCTTTAAAATTAAGTTTCCCGGTTAAATACAATTGATAATACAGTCCCAGTGGCCCCTGTAAAATCGACTTAATATTTATTTTATCCGCTGATGAATCCATATATATATCGACTATTTCAAAACCATAACGTTTTTGACCAGGTAGAATTGTTTCACCAAAATAGGAAACTTCCCGGGGAGAAAAAGTAATTCCCACCTCTGCTTTCTCCTGATTGTACAGCTGGCCAAGGGTGTATTCATATACCTGCCGCTCTTCGTGGCTCAAGTCTGTCTCCGGCAGCTCCGGCCGGGAAAAATCAACTACAAATAAAACCAGCAGGCTCAAAATCACCAGTAAGGTAAGCAAACCGGAAATCAACAGTTTAAACATAAATTTCATAATAATTCTCCCTTTGATTAAAAAATAGAAGAAATAAATTTTATCATCAGGAAAGAAAAGAGTTTAGAAGATACTGACTCCCGGGGCTGCAAAAATAAATAGCAACCGTTTTCCAAAATTATTAACGTACACTGCGATACTCTCTATCAGTCCCGGTGGGAGAAAGAACTACCTGCCAGACGTTGTTTTTCCGGCCCCGGAAACTGCCGGCAGTCATCTGGAGATAATAAGTCCACATCCGATAAAATTTCTCGCTATAATTATCCGACAATTCATCCCAGGCGGACTGGAAATTTTTATACCAGCTCATTAATGTTTTATCATAATCCGGGCCAAAATTATGCCAGTCCTCGATAATAAAATAGTCTTCAACTGACTCAACCACCTGGGAGGCCGCTGGAATCATCCCATTGGGGAAAATATATTTATCAATCCAGGGATCCGTGGTGATTGATTCGTTGTGATTGCCAATGGTATGCAGCAGGGAAAGTCCATCTCGCGCCAGGCAACGTTCAACGCTCTGCATGTAATCCTCGTAATTCTTGTACCCCACGTGTTCAAACATTCCAATTGAAACAATCCGGTCAAACTCTTCCTCAACCTCACGATAATCCTGATACCTTATTTCCACCGGCAGATCCCGACAGCGTTCAGCAGCCAGTTTTTCCTGTTCCTCGGAAATAGTGATACCCACCACTTCAACGTCATAATTTTCGGCAGCATATTCAGCAAAACTCCCCCACCCGCAACCAATATCCAGAACTTTCATTCCCGGTTTGAGGTCAAGT
>JBNJDC010000199.1:0-3405 GCA_051744565.1 bacterium | reverse complement strand
TTTACACCGCCGCCGGCGGCGGGGGCTGGGGTCAAACACCACTTTGACCGCCACCGCCCGCCTGGCCGCGTCAGTGGCCGCTTACGTGGTTGGAGAAGGCCATAGAATTGGCTTGCACGGGCAGGGGAATAGAAACCTTTATCTGCCCCCCAGGGGCGGAGACAGTCAGCTTATTGGTATTCTGCAGGCATTGATAGATATTAAACAGGAGGGACAACTGGAACTTAACGAACTGTTGAAATCCAGTTTACCGGATATTGGCGAGGAAGCTTCCGTTGTCCTGGTAGTTCCGACAACCAGGATTGATCCCTGGCAATACGTGCGCAGCCTGTCGGTCCTCGAGGGAAGAAGGGCCAGTATACTTGTATTGTTAATTGATGACCGGGGGCTGGTTCGTCTTGACGGACAGGCGGACGATTATGAGCGTGACTGGACGCTTCAGGAGTTAAAAAATGCTTTTCTGGCCCAGGGGGCCTGGTGCCGGATAATTGATCCGGAGAAAAAAATTGGTCCGCAGTTTCCGCGCCGCCAGGAGTGGGTAAACAGTGCCGGATAAATTAATCAATCGGGAGAAATACCTGCTGTTAACAGTATTTCTGGCTGTTTCACTCTTCACTATCCTGCAGGCGGGCGAGTTTTTTTTGAGCCTTGTTTTATTTCTGGGGGCCGGGGGCTATTTATATTTTTTTACAGGTATGCGTCCCGGAGAATTTGAAATAGCTTTTCCCCGGCGGCTGTATGTTTTTATTGGCGCGTTGTTCTTTTTAGCCGTTAGTTTCATCCTGGTTGTCGGTTTTGGAAACGAAGCTTATTTCTGGCTGATCCTCCAGTTTTATCTTTTTAGTTGTCTGATATTCATTAATTATCGGGAAGTAATGATCCTTTACCTTGCAGGTGGTTTTGCCGGGGTGACCGCCGGCTTGACGGCTAATCCGTTTGTGTATATTTCTTGTGGTTTATTACTCTTTGTATCCCTGTATATGCTTGGTTCACTGGCCCGGTTGGGTTGGGATTTATCTTCGCCACCGGAGGCCAGTGAGTTTAGACGGTTACAAAAATATATACTACTCCAGGGAACCTTGATATTTATCCCCCTGGGGATGATGAATGTATTGAGAAGGGGAATATCCACGGATTTTACACCGCTTCAGAGTTATTTTGAACCGCTCGGAGCCGACCCGGTTGAACCGGTATTACCCCGTTTTTTAACAATAATAATTGTTCTTATTGGTGGATTGGTAATGATGGGGTTGCTGGCCTGGTTAATCAAGAAACTGAGTGATCGAAAAGAGGGCGAGGCCGTGAATGATACAGTTATGCCCCGGGAAGCCGAAGTTGATAAAAAACAGAAGTCAACCGCAAGGGATGCTCTTAAACCGGTGATTAAAGGGGGATTGTCGGGGAAGGTTATAGAATCAATTCACAGTTTTTTAAACTGGTCGGACCGCCAGGGTTACGGGCGCCGGGAGGGGGAAACGGTTACTGACTATTTTGGGCGCCTGGTAGAAAAACTGGCGCTGGATATGGATATACAATTTATGGCGAAAATATATAATAAAGCACGTTATGCCGGTGGGCATCCCGCTCAATCAGCGGTGGGCAGGATAGAAAATAAATTGAAAGATATTAAAGAGGAGCTAGAAAAAGATGAAGATTGACCGGCTGGACTCATTCTATCAGGAACTATCCGATTTGCTTTCGGCGGGAATAACGCTGCCCCGGGCGGTGGAAAAATTAAATAAAACTTTAAATTCTCCCTTTGATCAGCTTGAAGCGGTCCACCACCTGCTGGAGGAAGGCCGGCTGAAAGAAGGTTTTAAACGGCTTGGTTTGCCCGAGCGTGATTGTAGCGTTTTAACTGCCGGCCAGAATAGCGGTCAGCTTGAATCAATCTGCAGGAACCTGGGCACGCTCTATCAGATGTGGAATGAGATGGTGCGCAAAACCGCCCTGGCCTGTGGATATTTTTTTCTGGTGGGACTTGGTTTATGCGGGGCGTTTTCAGTTATTATTCTCCTGATTGTGGGCTGGCGGCTGGCCCTTGGCGTTGGTTTTTTTGGCTTGCTGGTCTGGTCTTACGGGGCCTGGACGCTTTATTTTTCCTTTAAAAATTTAGTAACCGGTGAAGATATTCCCCGGTTGGGAAAAATCCTTTTTTCGTTCCCCCTTTTAAAATCTCTTCACCGTAATCTGCAGTATCATTTAATTTATAAGCAGTGGTATATGCTTTACCGGGCCGGTGTTTCCCTTGATCAGATTTTTCAATCGCTGGCCCGTAGTTTTGAAGTTTATGAAGGGGAATTAAAACTGATCGCCAGTAATTTAAGCCGGGGGAGTAGCCTGGCTGAGATAGAGTTTATGAGCGAAATATTTCCGGACTCCGATTACAGGCAGATAGCCACCGGCGAGGAAAGTGGTAAACTGGAGGAAAACCTCGAGCGGCTTGCTGATCAACATCGATCGGAAGTAGAAAAAATAGTGGAAAGAATGCCGGGTTACCTCTTAATTGGATTTTACCTGATTTTTGGCCCGTTAGTTTTCCTGACGGTATTATACTTTTTTTACAATTATGTTTCCATGCTCAGTGAGATATCAGCCGCCGGGTAGACCGGGTTATTTTACTACTCCTATTTGGGCCCGGCCATTCGAAAAAGCTCCCACGTCTTCAAATTCTGGTTCAACAATTTCTTCGCCCTGTTTATTAATGAAACCCCATTTTTTCTCCAGTCGAACAGCGGCCAGACCTTCGGAGAAAGGTTTCCGATTGTCGTAGCGCGGTTCGATTAAAATATTACCACCGTCGGCTAAGCCGTGTTTACCATCCTTTGTTATCCAGTAAAGATTCTCGGAAATATGTTTAAGATTATCATAGCTAGCTTCCAGCAGGATATCTCCCTCCTGGTTAATCAGACCGACCCGGTCGTTGATTTTGGCGATAGTATGTTTTTTATCCGAAAACGGCTCCAGGGAGTCGAATTTTGGTTCCACAAGGTAGTTGCCCGCCTTATCTAGCAGTCCCCAGCCTTCGTCAGTTTTTACTCTTACGGGAGAGCTGGTGATATCTCCGACTTTCAGGAAATTATCTTCCAGTAATTTCCCGCCGCGCTTCATTATTTTTAAATTTGCATCAACCAGTCCAACCACCAGGTGAGAATTCTGTTGATTTATGCTGGTGAATTCTGGTTTAAAAACTATATTTCCCTGTTGATCCAGCAGGCCATGGCGGCCATTCTTTTTGAACCGGGCAAGATCACCTTTGAATTGATTGACCGATTTATATTCGGGTTTGACGATTTTATTTCCCTCGGCATCTATATACCCATATTTTAATTGCTGCGGGCCGGTATAAAAATAAGTAACAAAGATACCGGCAATACTTACGGTTAAAATTATCAGGCTGAGAAT
>JBNJDC010000198.1:0-3407 GCA_051744565.1 bacterium | reverse complement strand
GCTCGAGCGAACGCTGCGTCTCCTCGAAAGAAGAAAGAAGGAAAAATACCGACGACTGCACCGGATGATAGATTACGCGGAACTACAGGAAGGTTGCCGGCGGTTGTATATCCTCCGCTATTTTGGCGACATGAGCAAGCCCCGTTCCCAAAAATGCTGTGATTTATGCAACCCGAACAGAGAGAGATCCCCCTGCAGCTCGCCCACGGAAAAACTTATAATGCGCGCTGTCGATAACCTGCCCTTTTCAGCGGGGATAAATAAACTGAGCCTGATACTTTCCGGTTCAAAAAACAAAAATATCCTGGAGAGAGGATTCGAAAAACTCGAAATTTACGGGAAATTAAATGACCAGAATACCGGAGAAATAAAAAAGATAATCGAAAGAATGACCGATGATAACCTGCTCGAATTAAGCGCCCGAAAGACACTGCAAACAGTTAAGAAAGACGGCCCTAATCAAACAAGAGCCACTAAAGCAAAAAAACAAAACTGGGAAGACGAAAATCCCTATCCTATTTTTTAGCGGTTCCTTTCAAAATAAACCGGTAAACAACTACTTTTTATGAGGGGGCGGTCCGTGCTTTGAGCGGGGAGAGCCCGTATGCTTTTTGAAAATTTCAAACAATTTCTGCTGTTCTTCCCGGCTCAGAATATTTTTAATTTCAAGAATATGATCCATCCATAATTTATATTTTTCCCTCTGGAAATTCAGCAACCGCTCACGCTGGTTCTGAACTGCCGGAGTATCAACCTGCTGTTTGCTCAATAAATCCATCATTTTTCGCCTGCTTTCACCAATTTGCCTGCCAATCCCCCGATAATTTCGTTTAAATTGATTCATACGCGGTCTTAATTTTTTCCATTTCTCCTCCCGCAAACCCAGCTTTTCCCGAAAAAATCGGGAACGATCGGGACGAAAATCCCGGTTAAAATGAAACATGGGCAGGTGGAAGAAATCCACAGCCAGCACTATAATCAACGCTATATTTAAACCCACGGAAAAGTAAAATAAATAAGATTGAGTATTTTTATCCATCAGCTTTCCACTCCTTCCTCATTTTTGATTGCCACGGAAAAATAATAATCAACCGGGTCTTCACCGGCCGCTTCCTCATACACTTCAAACCCCGTATAACTGGTTTCAGCCGCACTTTGTTGTCCCTGGCTATTTTTTGAATAATTCAAAAGATTAAAACCAACCAACCCGCCGACAAATAATCCCACCAGGAGCATAGCGGCAGCAGCAATCCGCCGGAACGAAAGTATCGGTAATATTTTGTCTGCCGGGGGGGAATCCTTTATTTCCTGAATAACTTCCTCTTTTTTCGCCTCTGCCGGCCGGGGAGCGCTATACTCATGCAAAACCTTATCCACTTCCTGCCAGCCGCTGAGGCGCTTTTTACATTCCGGACATCCATCAAGATGCTCCCGGACTTTCCGGCGATGGTCTGCGGTTAATTCCCCATCATGGTAGGAGCCAAGCGCCGTTTTTAATTGTTCACAGTTCATTTTTTGAAAACCTCTTCTTAGAAATTAAGATATTGAGAAATCCAGTGATTAAGCAAACGCATAATTTAATAAATTATTCGCCTCCTTATAATATACAAACGAATCAATCCGGTTATTCCCCCGCCAAAATTAATCGATTTCTAATTCCTCCGAAAATTTTTCCGCCAGGCTATCGCGGGCCCGGGCCAGAAGCCGCTCAACTGCTTTAGCGGAAGTTTCCAGGACCTCTGCAATTTTTTTATAACTCATATCATGGAAAACCTGCAGAACAATAGCTGTCCGCTGGCGGTCAGGAAGGGAATCCAGGTTCTTTTTAATCTTCTTTTGCCGTTCTTTATCCACAACTTCGGATAACGGAGAAGATCTATCCGTGGCTTCATCGTGGGGCATTTTATCTATGTAATTCGGTTTTTTCTTTTTCGTCCGATCAAAACACAGCCGGGAAACTACCCGGTAAAGGTAAGTCCTGAACTTGGCCCGTACTTCGTATTGCTCAAGCCTTCTTTGTATTTTTAGAAAAGCTTCCTGGGCAATATTTTCAGCCTCCCCCGGATCTTTCAACAAGCGGTAGGCTAAATTGTAAGCTGAACGCCAGTTACGGCGGACAACCTCCCCATAAGCTTCAATATTCCCCGAAGACGCTTCCACCATCAACTCTTCGTCAGATTTCATTTTTTAAAAATACCCCGGAGAGGATAATGTCCGAAAAATTGTGTAAAAAGACTCTTGTTCTCATTCTCTCCAGCACTCAATCGGGCATTGTCCGGTGGGATTGGGATACTTTCTGCAACTCATCGATTGATTACTGGATCCGAGGCAAGCCTTTTGCAAGCGAAACCTCATGTTTCGTAAAAGTCTTATATCCCGAACAAGAGCCATTTTTACACAACAAAAGGGCCTTCATCCCGGAGAGTACCGATAAAAAGGTACTCTCCGGGTAAAACCTGGTAAAACCCGAAAAATTGGCAACAAACGGCCACGGATAGTTCACTTCTCCCGGCGGGGTCCAAAGCGTTCTTTATCCGCTTCCTCGTCATCTTCATAATCATCCCGGTGTTTGAAATTACGCCGATTCGATCGACCACGATAGCTTCCATGCCGGCGGCGCGGCGAGTTAAATCCAAAGCCCGGGTGCCGGTATCGGGCCCCGCGACGAAGAAAATTAGGCGGTAATTTTTCCCGCTGTTTTTCAGTTAATAATTCCCGGATATTTTTTCTAAGTTCGATTCTCTTGAATTGAATATCGCTGCGGATATCGTTCTTTTTTTGAATCCGGCTGCGAACTTTCGCCATATCCGGGGCCGACGAACGAAACATATCGTCCAATTTAATCTGGTTCCGCCGGAGTTCAGCCCTCAAATCAACCATTTCCAACCTGAAATTCTTCCTGAGCTCCATAACCTTCTCTTCCTGGGAATCATTCAACTCGAGGTCCAAACAGGGCCCTTTCGCTCCGTGGGACATCATTCCAGAGCTCATCTTTTTGCCTCTCCCCCGCTTCATTTTCTCAAAATTTTCCTCCCCCCGGTGAGAACGGGCATCTACCCTGACAGCTACACCAATTACCAACATAAACACCAGCAAACCAACAGTAAAACGACGCATGACAATCTACCTCCTAAAAAAATTTATTTACCTTATTTCCTCTTACATAGTATAAACGAATTCTATCTTAAAATCCCCCGCTCTAATTTTAATAACTTGACATTTATTCAATTCAGCTAATATGCTGTAGATAGAGGGGTGGGGACTCCAAAAAAGGAGGAATTATTTTCCCATGGCCGATCCCCTTTACGCAAAGGACATTCAATGTCCAATATGTTCCCGGGAATTTTCAACCCCCCGCTTGATCAACTACAAGCTCACCCTGAAGGACAGGGACAGTGATTTTTGTC
>JBNJDC010000197.1:0-3415 GCA_051744565.1 bacterium | reverse complement strand
TCGGCTCCCCAGGGAGCTGGCACCCAGGCCGCGGGAATGATCGCCCGGGAGGGAGTAGAAGCAATTGTGGCCGGAAGTTTTGGCCCCAAGGTTTTCCCGGTATTTGATCAAACCAACCTGGGGGCTTTTACAGCTGGACAGGTAAGTGTGGAGGAAGCGGCGCAGAAATATTTTGCAGATGATTTGCCGGTCGCTTCTGGAGGCGCAGGTGATACTTCCCCGGGAGCTGCTCAACCACCGGCCGGCGGACAAAGGCCCGGTGGCGGTGGCGGTGGAGCCGGCGGCGCTGGTGGGGGCCAGGGGGGTAGAGGCCGGGGTGGTCGTGGCCGCGGGGGAGGTGGCGGCCGATGAAAATAGCATTAAGCACCGGAGGAAATGATCTGGAGGGCCGGGTTAGTCCCGTGTTTGGTCGCTGCCAGAATTTTTTAATGGCGGAAATTGAAAATGAAGAATTGGCTGGCTGGGAACTGGAGGACAACCCCGGGCGTGATCAGACAAGAGGGGCTGGCTCGGCAGCTTCACAGATGCTGGCCGAGCAGTCGGTTGATGCCGTAATTACCGGCAAGGTGGGTTCCACTTCGATAATGGCACTTGATCAGCTGGGCATTAATGTCTATGAGAGTGCAGGCGGGACTATTTCGGAAAATATAGATAAGTTTATTTCTGGAGAGTTGAAAGAAATAAATGAGCCCACTGCCGGACCTGGTGGGCAGCGATTTTCCAGTTAAAACAGGAGATTTAATTTACCTGAACAAAATTATTTTACAGTCCAGCGATGGTCATTGCCCGGATTGATCGGGCAATATAGCTTTACTTTGTTATTTAACTGGTTAAAATCGTAAAATTGTGGATTCCATTTCTTGGGCCGGAATAACCGGAGGGGATTTGGCCACGTCCGAAAAAATGTGTAAAAAGACTCTTGTTCTCATTCTCATAGACATCCTGTCTATTCCGAGGCAAGCCTTTTGCCAGCGAAACTTCCTGTTTCGCAAAAGGCTTATATTCCGAACAAGAGCCATTTTTACACAATAAAATGGACTTAATCGGGGATTTTGTTATTCCCGGGCGTTTATTGAGAAATCCGGTTGTTTTTGATTTACTTATCGCCTAAAGGACTCAAAAAATTGCAACAATTATAAAATTTTATCGTGATGGTGATTTGAATGACGCCCCGGAAACAAAAAAGAACTATAGAGGGAGAACCGCAATTTGGCAGTTTTGGTCCGGAAGAACAAAATTCGACGGGCCAGATATTTTTAAAACTGGGCGAGTATGAAGCGCTGCGACTAAAAGACCATCTTGGCCTCTCCCAGAAAGAAGCTGCTGAAAAGATGGAAGTGTCCCAGCCGACGTTTCACAGGATTTTAAGGGCCGGTCGAAAAAAGACGGCAATGGCCCTGGCCGAGGGAAAAACCCTGGTAATCGAAGGTGGAGATTACCGGGTAGGTTAGCAGCTGGAATTATCTAAAGGATTTGATTTTTCTCAATCTCTTAATCTCTTAATCTCTAAATCCCAAGGAGGAAAACCAATGAAAATTGCTATTCCTGTAAAAGAATTCAAGGGACTGCAGTCGGAAATTAGTGCCCATTTTGGGCGGGCGGTTGGATTTATTCTTGCCGAGCCGGACGAGGAAGAAATTGAGCAGTTAAAGAACACCAGTGAACACATGGGGGGAAAAGGTAAACCACCGGAACTGCTGGACGAAGCTGATGTTGACGTGGTGCTATGTGGGAATCTCGGCCGCCGGGCCGTTGATTATTTTAACGAGCTGGGAATTGAGGTATGCAGCGGAGCCCGGGGGACAGCAGGAGACGCCCTGGCTGCCTGGGAAAATGATGAACTTGAACCGGCTACTGCTTCGGGGGCCTGCCAGGGCCACGAGCATTGAAAATATTTTGAAATGAAGATTGCTGTTGCCGGAGGCAAAGGAGGAACCGGCAAGACCACCGTTGCCTTAAATCTGGCCCTTTCTCTGCCGAACGCTCGCCTGCTTGATTGCGATGTCGAGGAGCCTAATTGTCATCTTTTCCTGGATGTAGAATTGAGACCCGTAGAAGAAATTTCAATGTTTTATCCGCAAATAGATGCGGTTAAGTGTGACCTGTGTGGAGAATGTGCCCGCGGGTGTCGGTTTAATTCGATACTTCAACTGCCGGAGGAAATCGTTGTCCAGGAAGAGTTATGTCATTCCTGTGGATTGTGTGCCCTTGTCTGCCCGACGGGGGCCATAGAAGAAAAAGAAAAGAACACGGGAGTAGTGGAAGAAGGAAGCGGAGAAATTGAATTTTACCAGGGGAAATTAAATACCGGGGAAGCCCTGGCCGAACCAATTATTTCCGCCGTTAAGAGACGGGCGGTGTCGGATAAGATAAATATTTTGGATGCGCCGCCGGGTTGTAACTGTGCTTCGGTTGCTGCCCTTGAAGGGGTGGATTTTTGCCTGCTGGTTACCGAGCCAACTCCTTTTGGCTATCATGATTTAAAAAAATCCGTTCGGATGCTGGAAGATTTACAGGTTCCCGGGGCGGTAGTTATTAATCGGGCGGGTATGGAGCCGGACCGCGATACGGAAGAATTTTGCCGGAAAAATGATGTTCCTATCCTGATGAAAATCCCTCGGGACGAACGGATAGCCCGCCTGTATTCCCGGGGAGTGGCATTCGTCAAGGAGATGGACGAATGGAAAGAAAAATTTCAGGCGCTGTATGGAGAGGTTGAAGAGCTGATAAAATGAAAAAAATTGTTGTGATCAGCGGTAAAGGAGGGACCGGAAAAACTACAATTTCGGCCGCCCTGGCCCACCTGGCTGCAAGGGACCGGGAGATTGTAATGGCGGATTGTGATATTGATGCCAGTAACCTTCCCGTCCTTCTGCCGCCGGAAATTGAAGATCGGAAGGATTTTATCGGTTCGTCCCGGGCGGTAAAGACCAAAGAATGTTCCCGGTGCGGCCGTTGCGCGGAAGTTTGTCGCTTTGGAGCGATAAATTCTACCGGGGAAGTTAACCTGGTTAAATGTGAAGGATGCGGAAGCTGTGTTTATGTCTGCCCGGACGGGGCCCTGGAGATTGAAGAGTACAAGACGGGGACAATATTTACCTCCCGGACTCGATTTGGACCGATGATCCACGCCGAGCTGGAGCGCGGGGAAGAAGCCAGTGGGAAAATAGTGATTGAAGTAAAAAAAATGTTAGTGGACTACGAAAAAGAGGCGGAGGTTGCAATTATTGACGGTTCGCCGGGAACCGGCTGCCCGGTAATTGCTTCCCTTCGCGGCTGTGACGGTGCCCTGGTGGTAACCGTTGGTTCGGTTACCATGCCGAGCAGAAGGGCAGCCAGGGTAGAGAGCTGAAGGATAAATCCCTTTCTGAATCCTTTGTAGGCGCTCCATAACAAAAGAATTAAAAATACCAGG
>JBNJDC010000196.1:0-3427 GCA_051744565.1 bacterium | reverse complement strand
TGTTCACTGTCAGTAAGCTTCCAGGGGGCTTTTTGCTGCAGCCATTTGTTAACCGAACTGATAAATTTAAAAGTAGCTTTCAGGGCTCGGTCAAAGTTCATTTTTTTCATATGTTTAATGTACTTCTTCCGGGATTGGGCACCAGCCGTGGCCAGCGAACTATTTTTCAACTGTCCTTCGGCAGGTGGCTGCGGTATTTCGCTGTCCCTGTATTTCTCCACCATAGTCAGAGTTCTGCTGACAAGGTTACCCAGGTCGTTAGCCAAATCGCCGTTAATCCTATCGACCAGGTTTTGATCGGAAAGGACTCCATCGGAACCGAAAGGGATCTCTCGCATTAAAAAATATCTAAGAGCTTCGCGTCCGTATTCATCGGCCAGTTCCCGGGGGTCGACTGCATTACCCTTCGATTTTGATATTTTATCCCCCTTGAGCGTCCACCAGCCGTGGGCGTGTATTTTTTCCGGGAGATCTACTCCGAGAGCCATGAGCATGCAGGGCCAGATTACGGCGTGAAACCTGAGGATATCCTTTCCAATCACGTGAACGTCGGCTGGCCACCATTTTTTGTATTTGTCTTCCGGGTAACCGATACCACTGAGATAGTTTATAAGGGCGTCAAACCAGACGTAGACGACATGATCGTCGTCGAAGGGGACCGGCACGCCCCAGTCGAAACGAGTCCGGCTCACGCTCAGGTCATTTCCACCGCTGTTAATCATCTCCAAAACTTCGTTCAGTCGGGATTCAGGCCGGACAAATTCCGGATTATTTTCCAGGTGTTCTTTAAGGCGCGGAATATATTTTTCCAGCCGGAAAAAATAACTATCCTCGCTTAAATACTCGACCTCTCGCCCGCAGTCGGGACAGGTGTTGTTTTCTTCCAGTTGGTCCTCGGGCCAGTAAGATTCACAGGGAACACAGTAAGGACCCTCATAGGTGTCCAGGTAGATATCATCCTGTTCATGAAGCTGATTGAAAATATACTGGACGGCTTCTTCGTGTCGGGGCTGGGTGGTCCGGATAAAATCGTTATGAGTTATATCCAGATCTTCCCACAGCTGCTGAAATGTTTTAACAACACTATCCACAAGTTCCTGAGGTTCTTTTTCCTGCTCACGAGCGGTTCGTTCCACTTTTTCGCCGTGCTCGTCAGTACCTGTTAAAAAGAAGACTTCATCGCCCTGCAGGCGATAAAACCTGGCCAGGGCGTCGGTTGCCAGGTTGGTGTAGGCATGTCCTATATGTGGTTCGGCGTTTACGTAGTAAATTGGCGTGGTTAGATAACGTTTAGCCATTCTTTTTGCTCCTTCGGGTAGTATAATTGTTCCATTATTGAATTAATAACCAGGATGGGTTGAGTTCCCCGCTCCAGTTCTTGTAAACGTTCAGTTAGTTCCGGAATTAAATTCCAGCTCAGGTTGAATTGCTCATTAATTTCAAAATCTATCTTACCATCAGTATAACACCGGCGGATGGTTTCAATCAAAAAGGTTAAAAAACCCCGGGCGGACGCCCGGGACCAGTTAACCTGGCTGGCGTTAGCCCGGCCGGCAATTAATTTTTTCCATTTATCAATAACATCCTGTTCATAATTTTCGTTATCCCAAATATTTTCAACTACCTCTTTAAAGGGCTGTTCAGGGGGAGTTAAACTAACCGGAAATCGGACCCACTGGCAGCGAGAGCGTATCGTTGGCAGACAGTCCCAGCGTGAACGGGCCGTTAAAACAAAAATCGTTCCGTCCGGAGGTTCTTCCAGGATTTTAAGTAAAGTGTTTGCCGCTTCGGGGGTAAATCGTTGGATGTCATTTAACCAGAATAGCCGCCGATTTCCGCGGGCGGGAGTTAATCCAGCCGCCTTTATTATTTTTTCCCGCACGGTTTTGACGCCTATTTTGTTTGAATTTCCCTCCAGGGCCACCAGGTCGGGATGATTTAAACTGGCTATCTGCCGGCAGTCCGAACAGTCGTTGCAGCCCTCCTCCGGACAGAGTATGTTTTGAAAAAATTTTATAACCAGCGGCCGGTATTTTCCCGTGGCCCGGCCGTAAAACAGGTAAGCATGGGCAAGCCGGTTGTTATTTATCGCCTGGTTGAGCAGCCGGGGAAGTTTCATTCCCCGGGGCCTCGAATTGAACTTACCAGGTCAACAACCAGGCCTCTAATTTCTTCTACATTCTGGGAGAGATCTATCTTATCAGATTCGTTTTCCATGACGGCTTTGGTTATCTTGTCCATTTTTTCATCAATAGTCTTAACTATCACGTGTTCCTTGGTATTGGGATCTTCCTCGCCCCGGCCGCTGGAAAGAGCTTCGGAAACTCCAAACTTTCTTTGGGCGAGAATTCTTTCCACCTGTTTGGAAAGTTGTTGTGACTTTTTTAAAAAGGAAGCTATTGCCCGCTGATAATGACGGGCGTGAGTGGGAGTGGGGTGTTCGACAAGTGTTTGACCGGTTGATTTTATTTCATCAACTAAATCTTGAACCTCCATGTCCAGCAGTTCAAGTTTACGACCTTCAATGGTTTCCTGAAATTTTTCGGTTTCCTTTTCCTCTTCCGACTCCAGCAGACTGGAATCCCCGGCTTTTTTAGCAGAATTTTTCCACCGGTCTACCTGTTTTTTTAATTTCTTGTCCAGGGCCCGGTTGAGTTTCATTCTTTTTTCAACCTTTCGTCTACTTCCTTCTGGATTAAACTCTGCAATTTTTCGATGGAATGTTCGCGGGAAAGCAATAGACAGCGATCGGGTTCCTGCCGGGACAATTTCCGGTAACCCTGTCGAATAATCTTATGAAAGGATTGGTCCTCCTGTTCGATCCTGTCCCCGCTTTCGGTGTTCCACTTGGGACTGGAAGAAAAACGGGCTTCGTCCAGGCCGGTCTGGACGGGAACATCCATAATAAAAGTTAAATCCGGCTGCAGGTCCCCAGTTGCATATTTATTGAGTTTCTGCACCTGATCTACTCCCAGATCGCGGGCCATTCCCTGGTAAACAACACTGGCGTCGGAAAAACGGTCACAGATAACTATATTACCTTTCTCCAGGGCCGGTTTAATCTTTTCGTTGACATGCTGGGCACGCGTGGCCAGATACAACAATAATTCTGTCTCGGGGTACATATTTTCATGGGCCGGGTCGAGGATAATATCCCGGATTAGCTCGCCAATGGAAGTCCCCCCCGGTTCCCGGGTTAAATTTACAGTGTAATCCTTATCTGACAGGTAGTCGGCGAGAAGATTTGCCTGCGTGGTTTTTCCCGACCCTTCCGGGCCTTCAAAAGTGATAAATAAACTCATAGTAACCTCGAATCAAAAATTTATTTGTAAACCGGTACAAGAGGATAACAAAATTGTGCCGAAGAGAGGTGCAAAAAATATAATACGTGGATCCGGGGAGGGTTTATCCCAGTTTATTTTTGATG
>JBNJDC010000195.1:0-3436 GCA_051744565.1 bacterium | reverse complement strand
CTATGAAATCATTATGAGCAACCGTGTCTGCCGCAAGGTGCAGTTGAAAGCCAAGGGAAAACACCTTTTGTGCGGTAGTAGTGGCATTTCGGTTGAGTTCAGCCGTTATTTCCCAGTTATGGCTGGAATCCGGGAAATCAATTTTGCTTTTACCGGCTATAATATCGGCTATAACATTGCCGTAAAGGAAGTGTTTTTTATTTTCCCGGATAACTTCCCCCAGGATTGCTCCCCCAATTCCAAGTTCAATGAATTTTAACCCCAGCTGATAATGAACCGCCGGCCCCCAGGCATAAGCCGGACTTGCCTGGAGGAGGTAATAAAAAACACAAACAACTCCCAGCAGAACCCTGTTGTCAACCAGGTTAAGTTTAAAGCCCCGTAGCCGCTTTAAAAAATTCATACTACCCCCGGTACAACCTGGGATCAGGTAAATATACGCTAACAGTGTTAAATAACACCGTGCCAGCTGCAACAATCACATCCGAAAATGGTAATTCTGGTGAAAATTCCAGTAAACAGGTAGTTTAACCTTCTATGGTGAAATTTTCCTGGATTGCAGCCAGAATTTTTTCCACTTCCTCGTCCAGTTCGTCAAAACTGTCCGATTCGTTGTCCACAATCACTACCGGCATGTCCAGTTCGGCCTCGAGGTCCTCATGGTCGTCAGAACCGTAAGTTTCTTCCATTTCGTCCCTTGAGACAAGGTGATCGTCGTCGCCCTCGGCAAGGGCCTCCTCGTGGCGTTTGACGTTTCTCTCCCAGCAAACGTCAAAAGGTGCCCAGATATAGACGGCCATGGCGGAGTTTAAAATCTCATCGTCGAAATTTTTCTGAATTGATTCCACGTAATCCGGGCGGGAAAACTCAATAAATAACACCTTGTCCGGGGCCTGTTTCTCCTTTATATCGTCGTTTAATTGCTTGAGGATGTCGTTCCAGACGGTCGGATCTGTAACTTTATAGCCGCCGTCGTCAGTTTTACGCGACCGTTCGCGCTCTGTATCCTCCTGGAATAAATTCCAGAGCTTGGGAAAGTCATCCACGCGTTCAAATTCATGCGCTATATCCTCTTCTTCAATTCTCTTGCTTATTCGCCGGTAGACTTCCGACTTACCACAGCCGGGAGTTCCCAGCAAAAATACGTTCAAACAGTTCATCAATTTATCCTCCTTGTAATTATCGATTAAAAATGTCAGCCAGGAAGGCTGTTTCTTCAGCCATCAAATCGTATCCGTTAATCAGGTCGTCTCGGTCTCTGACCGCTGTTTCAATAATTACGACCTCTACTCCCTTGTCCTCGAAAATTTCCGCCATGTTGACGAAATTTTCCTTTTTCATTTTACCTCTTTCCTGGTGAATTGGCGGATGAAAGAGTTGATCCTCGGGAATATAATCGCCAACATGCAGGGAATAAAGAAGATCTTCGGGCAGGTCGCGATACGCTTTTTCCGGAGGATCCGGAATTTCATCGCTGCTGTCAACCTGGGTGAAAGTATGAGCCAGGTCAAAACAGAGGCGGACGTCAATCCCCTCTTCTCTAACGGCATCCATTACCGGATAAATTTCATCCGTGGTAACAAATCCAACGTCAAATGCCGTGTTATTTTCCAGGTGCAAAAGCATGTTCCTGTCGTTACAGTAGGCTCCCAAATCTTTCAGGGAACGAATTAGCATCTCTTCCATCCGGTCCAGGTATTTACCTTCTGCCTGGTAAAAAGGAACTGTTCCCGGGTGCATGACGCAGTAAGTGCAGCCCAGTTTATCGGCTACGTCCAGGTATTTTTTCATGTAATCACAGGCAAGTTTTCGGTCCTCTTCCTGGAAGGAACAGGTGCTGTCGGCCACAAAAGTATAAGGCAGGTGCAATGAAAGAGTAATATCTTTTTTTTCGGCAACCTCCCGGGCTTCGGCCAGCTCTTCGTCCGTCATTTGCAGGTAAGGGTTGGGGATACCACCGTCAATCTCCACATGGCGCAGGTTAACTTCATCGGCAACTTCAATCTGGCGGACCAGGTCACGTTTGAACCTGCTCTGGGCCAGTGCATCCATATCGGCCACTTTAAGTTCGTTGTTTAAAAACTTTTCCTTTTCCTCTTCGTTCAAATACTCAAATTCCAGCAAATTGGTAAAATTTCTCCCTAAACGCATAAACTCACCTCAAAAAGTTTTAGTTACTGTTAAGATATGATCCAGAAAACAACCAGGTTTGTAATCCTTGATAGTTATCCTAATCGCTTAAGCCTTATATTTTACGTTAAAAATGAAGAAATAGCAAATTATTTAGAACCGTTTCAAGAACTCTCAATAGCGCTGGAGCCTTTGAACCATCAATACCGCCTGGAGCTAAAAAATGAATTGGCGAGGAGTTTAAACTGAAGGGAATTATAATTAATTATCCCGGTGTCAGGGATTTAAGTCCTGACACCGGGTTATTTGCTGAAATTTGCTTCAGGGCAGGGCTATCATGCTGAAGACCATGACAAAGAGAGCCACGGTTTCAACAATACCGACAACCATGATGTAGTTACCGAAACCTTCCCCGGTCTCGCCGAGGGCATCAGAAGCTCTGGCTCCTGCTTTGCCCTGGAAAAAGGCGGAGAAGCCCATAGCAATTCCGGCAGCTGCGCCGAGAATAATTGGGTAAATGGGATTTGCTTCCAATCCCGTCCAGTCTACGGCCCAGATGGCGTCCCGAAGAATCATGCCGTAGATAGTCTGGGTTAGAGGCGCTCCGACAAAAGCAATGATAATAAAGGGAGCGGCTTTGTTTTCGGCATAAGCTTTCTTCCAGGCGCCGATAGCGGCCATACCGGCCATTCCCGTTCCCATTGCTGAACCAATTGCGGCCAGCGTTAACGATAAACCTAAATCACCTAACATAATTACTGCTCCTTTCTATATGAACTAATAGATTGAATTGAAATTAGCGTTCAAAATTTATTGGATTTCTGCTCTTTCATCCACCACCGCCTGTTTTTCGCCCGAAAGGATTGTAGCGGCTTCCTGTCCACTGCATGCCCACGTGGTTGGAAAATTCAAGCATATTCAGGCGAATTCCGTGAACAACAATTGACATTAAACATAAAATTAAATTAAGCCCGTGGCCCAGGAAGAGAATAACTGCAGCAACCAGGAAGGCTAAGATTGCATTATCAAAAGTTCCCGCCGCCTCCAGGGCTATTTCATTAAAGCTTTCCATAATTACAACTGTGGCCAACCCCACGGCAAACAATCGAATATAGGAGACTATATCGGCAAAAGAACTGATTATATCCATCGGCAAATTACCGATCGTAAAGGCCATTCCACTGAAAAACTCACCCGGTTTATAATTTTCAAACAGCAGAACAAGCACTGCTCCACTGCCGATGGTCCCCATCAGGATATTGTAGGTTACAGCCTCCCCGAGCATCTCACCGCCGAGGACAAGTTT
>JBNJDC010000194.1:0-3486 GCA_051744565.1 bacterium | reverse complement strand
CCCGGCCGGGAAGCCGCGTGGACTTCACAGTTGTCCTCGTCAACCGCAGAGGTCTTAACCAGCACATCCGCCTCTTTTATATTATCTGCAGAATGACCGATCTCAATCTCGGCTCCGCGTCGTTTTAAATTCCTTATCCTGGCGTTTTCCGATATATCAGAACCGGTAACCCTATAACCAAGAGTAAGTAGAACTTCGGCTATACCGCTCATACCAACCCCGCCGATTCCCACGAAATGAATTACCTGTGTTCGTCTAAAATTCATGAGTTAGTCCTTCGGGAAATATTCATCAACAGACCAACCGCAGTCATATTAATCAACAGCGAAGACCCGCCGTAACTTATAAAAGGCATCGGTACCCCTGTGGTTGGAATCGTCCCACTAATAACTGCCAGATTCAAAGCAGCCTGAGTTCCAATCAAAGCAACCAGGCCCAACCCCAGCAAGCGATCAAAAGGATCGGCGGACTGCAGGCTTATCATGTAACCGCGCCAGATTAAATATACAATCAGAGCAAACAAAATCATCACACCCAGAAAACCCATCTCCTCACCCAGTATCGCCACTATTGAATCCGTATATGGTTCGGGCAAAAAACCCTGTTTTAAAAAACTTTCCCCCAGCCCCCGGCCGAAAAAACCGCCCCGTTCCAGCGCGCGCATCGATTGCAAAATATGATACCCCTTGCTGTAGGGGTCTCCCCAGGGATTTATATAGGCAAGTATCCGGGCCCGCCGATACCCACTGACCAGAATTGAAACCGCAAATACCGGAACAATCATCGCTCCCAGCATAAACAGATAATGATAGGGAAATCCGACCAGAAACAACATAATAAAACCAAGTAAAACAAGCTGAAGAGATGTGCCAACGTCCGGAGCCAGAACCACAAAAAAGGCCAGCAAAAAAACAAGAAAGAAGACCGCTCCCATATCCCGAATAATATTTTTTTGTTGCAAACGACTTTTAGAAAGATACAGTGCAGTTATCATTATTACAGCCAGCTTACCAAGTTCACTTGGCTGAAAACTGATAAAACCAAAATCTATCCAGCGCCGGGCACCACCGGCCTCACGACCAATAAAGGGAATCAAAACCAGGACCAGGGAAACCAGAACAACAAAGTAAAAAACAGGTATCAAACTCTTAAAGGTGTCAAAGGAGATGACCGCCGAGAACAAACACGCCACAATTCCAATCAGGCCCCAGATAAGCTGTTTGTAAAAAAAGTAAAATTCGTTATTGTGACCACTGTATGCGCTAAAAGCGCTGGAACTAAAAACCATCAGTATCCCGAGCACCAGAAGCGATAAGGCAGCCAAAAACAGGCTCCAGTCAATCTCTTTTAAGGTGTTCATCCGACGATCACCTCCCGCACCCAGCTGTTAAATTTTTTGCCGCGTTTTTTATAATTTTCAAAAGCGTCGAAACTTGTCGCTCCCGGGGAAAGAAGCACCGTTTCTCCCGGCCGGGCGTTTTTTACAAGATCTTTTACAGCAGTTTCCCACTCCGATACAGTCCGGGCCTTGAGTTCATATTCAGAAGCAAGTTCGTCCAGACGGTGGATAAGTTTGTGTTCTCCGCAAAATAATAGCTCCCGGATTTCTTTATTTTTCAGCTCTTCAAATACCGGCCGGAAATCAGCTTCTTTGCTGCCCCCGCCCAGAATCAACCTCACCGGACTGGAAATTTTTGCAAGCAATGCAGCCACTGCGTGGGGATTGGTCCCCTTGGAATCGTTAATCACACAGATATCGGAACCAGAAGTTATCTCCTGGGCTCTGTAATCCAGAGGATTGAATTCCGCCAACCCTTTTTTAATCTTTTCCACAACGGGCTCGATACCGGTAAACTCAATAGCAGCAAGTAAATTTTCCGGGAATAAACGCAGTATTTCGGGAAACTCTGAGGCCGGGATTATCCCGTCGGATAGTTTCAATCCATTACTGCTCCATGAGGGGACCGTTCTACCGGAGATATTTGTGGAGGAAAAGAAAGCGGTCTCATATTCAGAATTTGCAACAAAGTTGCGAGATTCATCTCTCAGCCCGACCGGAACAACAATCCGACCACCCTGGCGGGTTCGGGCCAGAAGATTCCACTTCAACCCATGGTATTCGGCCAGTGAACCGTGGCGATCCTGGTGATCGTCACCCAGATTTGTCAAAAGTGCATGGTCCGGTTTAAAATTCTGCATTGATTCTACCTGAAAGCTACTCACTTCCACTACATATGTAACAGTTTCCGAAGCCCCGTGGGAAAAAACAGCTTCGATCATCGGACGGCCTACATTGCCACAGACATCGACAGGCGCGGCGGTTTTCGCTTTCAAAAACGCACCGGCCAGCCGCGTGCAGGTGCTCTTACCGTTAGTTCCGGTTACAGCATAAACCCGGCCCTCACAGAGACGCCAGGCAAACTCCAGCTCGCCAATAACCTCTACTCCTCTGATTTTCGCCTCTTCAACCAAACGATGGCCAGCGGGGATACCGGGACTTAAAATTAACAGATCCAGCCCGGTGTCAATTGTTTCCGGTTTTAATTTCCAGCTCAGATTATCGGGCCAATCACCGTCCGGCGGGGTCTCTTTTATATCGTCGTAGACCACAATATCTTTGACCCGGGTGGCCAGGTTTTCAACCAGAGATTCTCCGGTCGTCCCAAATCCATAAACCCCGACTTTCAGCCGGCTTATATTATTTAATTCAGTTTTATTATCCATACTATCCACTGCCGTTTTCATCGTAATTTCAGGGTGCTCAGGGCAACAAGCGCCAGTATTATGCCAATAATCCAGAATCGTATCGTTATCTTACTTTCATCCAGGCCTTTGAGTTCAAAATGATGATGGAGGGGGGCCATCTTCAAAAGACGTTTTCCGGTCAATTTATAATAACCAACCTGTGCTATTACAGAGAGCGCTTCCATTACAAAAATTCCTCCAACTATAATAAGCAAAAGCTCCTGTTTTATTATTACAGCCAGGGTTCCGATAGATCCACCCAGGGAAAGCGAACCGGCATCCCCCATGAATATCTGAGCCGGATGGGCGTTAAACCAGAGAAACCCCAGCGAAGCGCCTATTAAGCTGGCAATAAATACAGTCAGCTCACCTGTCCCGCGTATATTTGGCACCTGCAGATATTCACTGAAAATATAATGGCCGCTGATATAAGCCATCGCTCCGTAAGCAACCGCACAAAAAGTAACACTACCCACCGCCAGACCATCCAGTCCGTCAGTCAGATTAACGGCGTTGGAACTGCCAATAACCACCAGCACAACAAAAGGCACGTAAAACAGTCCGAGTGGGACCCAGAATTCCTTCATGAATGGCAAAAACAAAGAGCGGCTCAATTCAAAATGGAACTCCTCCGAAAGCCACAGTACTCTTGCGTATCCGTTCAGCGAACACGTAACCGCCTCTCTCGTCCGTCTCAGGAAGAATAACGCCAAACTCCTCCCCTCCATACCGCCCTCCGAC
>JBNJDC010000193.1:0-3495 GCA_051744565.1 bacterium | reverse complement strand
TTCCCACCTCGGGGACGAATACCTGCTTCGGGCTGATCCTGAAAGAATTAACCTCAGCTTTGAGTCTGTGGAGGGCCTCTTCTCCTACCGACGCGGAGACTGGCGTATTTACGGCGGCGGCGAGTACATATATAACCGTGAACCAAAGTCCTTGAAGCCCCGCGGCCTCCACTGGGGACTTGAATATTTGGGCTACGAAACTATCGGCGACGTGGCCTGGCTGCTGGGAGGAATTGACGTCAAGGAGTGGGAAGAACACGATTGGCAGAGCGATATAAGCGTCAAGTTAGGCTTTGAAATTCGTCACCCTCGCTTTCAGCAACGCCACGTCCGCCTGGTCCTGGAGGGCTACGAGGGTTATTCCCCCTATGGCCAGTTCTACCGGGACCGCATCTCCTATCTCGGGATGGGAATTTATTTAGGGCTGTAAGTTTTTTTCAATTTTAATAATATCTCAGAACCTTCCAACAGTTGTCATTGCCCGGCTTGCCTGGCCAATACAAAGTTTAATTTTGTGTTTAACCGGTTCAAAATCAAGGTGGATTCCGGGGTCAAGCCCCGGAATGACTACCGGGGGGAGAGATTGTCATTACCGGACTCCGATCCGGTAATCCATTTTGAAGTTGTCTTTGATTGACAGATTCAATTCAAAATCAAACTGAATTCCGTCTATGGGGTCAGGACCATTGTAAGTTTTTGTAATATATTCCTCAATAGTTTATTTTTTGAACTATGGAGGATATACTTTTAGAAGTTAGTATTATTATTCTCAATAATAATATTCTTATGTTGGGGTGTCTTGAAAATGAGAGCTAAAATTGCAAAAATTATACTTCTTTTTGTTATTGTGACGGTGATTACAATTATTCAACCAAGTTCAATAAACGCCGCCGCCCGGTACAGCGCAGTTCACAGCCAGACCGGAAAAATTACAAATTGGTTTGGTGAAAGTGGCCTGGTAATAAAAATAGGTTCGGGTGATGAAGAAAATATAGTTCGCTACCGGGCAGATACAACCCCTGGAATCATTTATTTAGAATTCCCGGCTCAAAAAACTGCCATAAAATTCACTGAACCGGAAATCCGCCGGGTTGCTGCCCATCTGAACCTGCGCTATGAACAACTTAAGAAAAATCTTGATGGTATGACTCAAAATATGTCGGAAAAGGAAAAGCAGAAGGTGATGGAAAATCTTCCGCTAATGAAAAAAATAGAAATTGATACTCCGCCGGAGGTTACCTTTAATCCCGCCGGAGACACTACCTGGGAAGATTATTCGGCTACTCGTGGTCATTTCCAGGTGGACGGGGACACCCGGGGAGAGGCAATAATCCTTGATAGTTCTCCGCTTGAAATTTCTGACGAACAAAGACAGGTGATTAATAACTTTCAGAAGTTACTTGATAAATGGATTGAAATTGTTCGCCGCCAGCAGGATTTTGTCGATGGTGAAAATCCTTACCGGCAAACTCGCAACCTGCTGGGTAAATATCTATTAAAAGTTGCGGAATTCAGAGAGGACAACAATAAATACGAACTGAAAGAATGGGAAAATGTTGAAGTAGAACCAGATTTTTTTCATCTGCCCTCGGGCTACACAATTCAATCGCTCGAAGCTAGCCTTTTACAGCAATAATTTCAGGTATTTCCGTAATAATTTTTTCCTGATTCCATAATAAAAATCAAATTATTTTACACATGTCTGTGATAACTATGGGAAACAAACAACCTGTGCTTGAATTTAATAATGTAACTAAAACTTTTGGCGACCTGATAGCCGTGGATAATCTGAATCTCACCCTGAAAAAGGGCGATTTTTTGGGACTACTGGGCCCAAATGGAGCGGGTAAAACAACCGCTATTCACCTGGCAACCGGGCTCGCCACGTTAGAAAGAGGCACTATTAAAGTCCTGGGCCACGACGTGGTGGATGATTATACCAGGGCCCGCAGAAAACTGGGACTGGCTCCCCAGGAACCTAATTTTGATCGTTTTTTCCCGATAAAAGATTTGCTGGTCTACCAGGCCGGCTATTTTGGCATCCCCAAAAACGAAGCGATGGACAGAGCCGATGAACTGCTGGAGCTTTTTGAACTGAAAGATAAAAGAGAAGCTAAACCGGATAAACTTTCCGGGGGCCAGAAAAGAAGACTGCTACTGGCCAAAGCTTTAATTCACAACCCCCAGGTGGTCATCCTGGATGAGCCCACGGCCGGACTGGACGTGGAGTTGAGGCATAAACTCTGGGATTACCTGAAAAAATTAAAATCAAGTGGTAAAACAATTTTACTTACCACTCACTATATCGAAGAAGTCGAAGCCCTTGCCGATCGGGTGGCCATGTTAAACGAAGGCCGGTTAATCCTGGAAGATTCAATAGAAAATGTAATGAACGAATACGGACGCTTTCGCTGGATTTTCAAACTGGATAAACTGCCCGGCGAACTGGCCCGGGATATTGAACACAATTTTGAATTCCTTACTGTTGAAGATTCCACTCTCCAGGCACACGGACGGGAATTAAATTCCAATATAATGGAAGTCCTGGGCCTGTTAAACAGGAAAAATATAACAATTGAAAAAATGAAGGTTGACGAAACTCCCCTGGAGGAAATTTTCCTTCAGAAAGTGAAGGGTTAAAATGACAGAATTTTTCACTCTACTGCGCCGGGAACTGCGACGTTTTTTATCCCTGCCCAACCAGACTATCTTCCCTCCCGTGCTAATAGCTGTTCTTTATATTCTGATTTTCGGTTTTTCTATTGGTTCCCGAATTGAATCCGTCCAGGGCTATCCCTATATAGTGTTCATTTTACCCGGTCTGGTAATGATGGGCGTGGTGAACTCTGGCTATTCAAATTCCACCACTTCACTATTTATCGCCCGCCGGGAGAATTTTATCCAGGATTTGCTTGTCTCTCCCCTCTCCTATTTAAAAATTGTCGCCGCCTATATTCTTGGAGCAACCACCCGCGGAGTCATAGTCGGCCTGCTTACTCTGCTGGTTGCTTATTTTATGATTGATCTGCCAATTAAATATCCACTGCTGATGTTTGCCTACCTGGCCCTTACTTCGGGTACTTTTGGTTCATTCGGATTACTTGTCGGTCTGTGGGCCGAACGCTGGGATAATATAGCGATTTTTCTTAATTACCTGGTCACCCCGCTAATCTTTTTAGGCGGCGTCTTCTACAGCATCCAGGACCTCCCCCGGCCCTGGCGAACCGTCAGCCTGTTCAACCCCCTTTTCTACATGGTAGACGGCTTCCGATTCAGTCTCCTTGGCATCTCGGAAGTTAACCCTCTATATTCTTTTTCTCTCCTGCTTATCCTTTTCACAATTCTGTCCCTAACCGCCATCCACCTGTTCAAAATCGGCTGGAAACTCCGCGACTGACCCCCATTTTCACGTTTGCACAATTCGACAATTGAGACAAATGTCTCAACTGTCAATTGTCTCAATTGTCGGATTGTCGAAATGTTGGTTATGGGGAG